>DATKKO010000270.1:0-6346 GCA_035542955.1 Terriglobales bacterium | reverse complement strand
GATCCGCGCGCGCGTCTGCTCGCGCGCGGGGACACGCTGCTCCGCGATCCGCCGATCGTCGTGCTCTGGCCGCCGCGCGGCCGCGCCGCCGGAGGCAACAACGGCGGGCTCGTGCTCTCGGCGGGACGGGACGCCGGCCGTCTGCTCTTCCTGGCGGACGTGGACACCACGATCGAGGACTCGCTCGCGTTCGCCCCCGGGATCGGCCTGCTCAAGGTCGGGCACCACGGCGCGTCGTCCTCGACGGGCGCGCGCCTCCTCGCGCGGGCCGGCCCCGCGATCGCGCTGCTCTCGGTGGGCGCGCGCAACCGCTTCGGCCATCCCGCGCCCGATCTGCTCGCCCGGCTCGCGGCCGCGGGCGCGGGTGTGCGGCGCACGGACGTCTCGGGTGCGCTGTGGTTCGAATGGTCGCCGGAGGGCGTGCGCGAGCTGGACTGGCGGCGCGCGCGCCCTTGGCACATCGCGAATCCGCGCGCGCCCTGCGCGCCGGTGCGCTTGCCCCGGAGCCCGTGAAAGGAAGCGGGAGGCGTGAGGTTGCCGCCCCGCGCGCGCGGGAGGTAGATTGCGGCGTGCTCGCAGCGAGACCGCCTCAGCTCGCCGTCCTCGCCTCGGGACGGGGCAGCAACTTCGAGGCGCTCGCCCTCGCCTCCCGCAAGGGCGAGCTGGGCGGGACGATCGCGCTCCTGCTCTGCGACCACGCGGACGCTCCCGTGCTCGAACGGGCGCGCTGTCTCGGCGTCGAATCGATGTGTCCGCCCACGGGCAGATTCCGCACCCGGCTCGAGGACGAGTCTCCCTGGCTCGACGCGCTGCGCTCCCGCGCGATCGACGTGCTGCTGCTCGCGGGCTTCATGCGCCGGCTGCACGAGACGCTGCTCGGTGCCTACGAGGACCGCGTGCTCAACATCCATCCCTCGCTGCTGCCCGCGTTCCCCGGTCTCGACGCCATCCGCCAGGCGTTCGAGCACGGCGCGCGCGTGACCGGCTGCACGGTCCATCTGGTCACGGCCGAGCTGGACGCGGGACCGATCGTGGCCCAGCGGGCGATCGAGATCCGCATGGAGGACACGCTGGAATCGCTCGAGGCCCGGATGCACGAGGCGGAGCACACGCTCTACCCCGAGGCCGTGCGGCGCTTCCTCGGTGAGGCGTGGCATCGCGCAGGACGGCGGATCGTGTTCGAGGGCCGGCCCGCGGAGGCCGCGCATGGCTGAGCGCCCCGCGCTCGAGGCCGTGCTCTTCGACGCCGGCGGCACGCTCGTCCGTCTCGACTTCGAGTGGATGAGCGAGATGATCCGCGCGCTCGGTCACGAGATCACGCCCGGTGCGCTCGCGCGGGCCGAGGTGGAGGCGCGCCGCGCGTTCGACGACGGCTTCGATGCGCCTCTGTGCACGGACGAGGACATGCCCCGTTTCGGCTCCCGCGGCGACCCTCGTCTCTACCTGGGCATGATCCTCGAAAAGGGAGGCCTCCCTGCTCATCGGATCGACGCCGCGCTCGCGCGCTTCGTCGAGCGGCAGGCGGGCCCCGGCCTGTGGACGCGTCCGGTCGAGGGCGCCCGCGGCTGCCTCGACGCGCTCGCGAAGCTCGGCCTGCGCCTCGCCTGCGTCTCGAACTCGGACGGCAGGGCCGAGTACCACCTGGAGTCCTGTGACGTGTGCCGCGGACTCGAGTTCGTGGTGGACTCCGGCCTCGAGGGCGTCGAGAAGCCCCACCCCGGCATCTTCCGCATCGCGCTCGAGCGGCTCGGCGTGCCCGCGGAGCGCGCCCTCTACGTCGGGGACCTGCGCGTGATCGACGGTCGGGGAGCGCGGAGCGCGGGGCTCCATTTCGTGCTGCTCGATCCGTACGGGGACTACGCGCTGCCGGGTGAGCCGGCGATCGATTCGATCGCGGCTCTGCCGGTCTGGATCCGGACGAACTTCGATGTGGGCGCAGGCCGCGGGAGGGAGACGCGATGAGGCTCGAGCTGCCTCCGGAGTTGCTCGATCCCGCGCGCGCCGTGGGCGAGATCGATCTCCCGGGGCTTGCGCCTTGGAGACGGGGCAAGGTGCGCGCGGTCTATGAGGCGGGGCTTGATCATCTCGTGATCGTGGCGAGCGACCGGCTCTCGGCCTACGACTCCGTGCTGGCCACGCCGATCCCGGGCAAAGGCGTCATGCTCTCGCAGCTCTCCGCGTGGTGGATGCGAACGCTGCGCGGCGCCTCACCGCACCACCTCGTGAGCACGGAGCCGGGCGAGTTCCCCGCACCCTTCGCCGCGCACGCCGATCGCCTGCGCGGGCGGGCCCAGTTCGTGCGGCGCGCGCGGCGCGTGGACGTCGAGTGCGTGGTGCGCGGCTATCTCACGGGCTCGGGGCTCAAGGAGTACCGGCAAAGTGGCACGGTCTGCGGGCTGCCGCTGCCGCCGGGATTACGCGACGGCTCGAAGCTCGAGCCCGCGATCTTCACGCCGGCGACCAAGGCCGAGAGCGGGCACGACGAGAACATCCCGTTCGAGCGCGTGGCCGCGATCGCGGGCGGTGACGTGGCGGGGCGGCTGCGCGAGCGCAGCCTGCTCCTCTACGAGGAGGCGCGCGCACGCGCCTGGTCGCGCGGGCTCGTGCTCGCCGACACCAAGTTCGAGTTCGGCTTCGTGGACGGCGCGCTCACGCTGATCGACGAGGCGCTCACGCCCGATTCCTCGCGCTACTGGGATCGCGCCGAGTACGAGCAGGGCCGGCTGCTCTCGTTCGACAAGCAGCTCGTGCGCGACTGGCTGGACCGCTCGGGCTGGAACCACGAGCCGCCCGCGCCGGCGCTGCCCGCGGAGGTGGTCGAGCAGACGCGGCGGCGGTACCTCGAGGCCCTGCGTCGTCTCGGATCGGAGGCGGCCCCATGAGCTGGCCCGGGGCCGCGCTCTTCTCGCTCTCGGATCGCACCGGGGCCGCCGAGTTCGCGCGCGCGCTGGCCGCGCGGGGCACGAGGATCCTCGCCTCGGGCGGCACGGCGAAGCAGCTCGCCGCGGCGGGCGTCGAGGTCGGATCGCTCGAGCGTCTGACCGGTTTCGCCGAGCTTCTGGGCGGGCGCGTGAAGACGCTGCATCCGCACGTGCACGCGCCGATCCTGGCGCGTCGCAGCCAGCCGGGCGACCTCGCGCAGCTCGCGACGCTCGGCCTCGCGCCGATCGACCTCGTCGCGGTGAGCCTCTATCCGTTCGAGTCGCGGGCCGCGTCGCTCGACGAAGCCTCGGCCGTGGAGGAGATCGACGTCGGCGGGGTGGCGCTGCTGCGCGCGGCCGCCAAGAACTACGCCGACGTGATCGTGCTCCACGCGCCGGAGCAGTATGCCGAGGCGCTCGCCGCGCTCGAGACGGGCGCGGTCACGCTCGAGCGCCGGCGCGCGTGGGCGGTCGCCGCCTTCGAGCGCACGGCGCGCTACGACGCCGCGATCGCTGCCGATCTGGCCCGGCGGGCAGCGGGGGAGGAGCCCGGCGGGCCGCCGCGGCTCCACCTGCTCGCCTTCGAGCGCGCGCGCTCGCTGCGCTACGGCGAGAACCCGCACCAGCCGGCTGCGCTCTATGCGGGGCTCGGCGAGCGCGCGGCGCTCGACGCCTGGCGCGAGGGGCGCGAGCTGTCGTTCAACAACCTCGTCGACCTCGAGGCGGCGGTGTCGCTCGCGGGCCGCTTCGAGGCCCCCGCGTGCGTGATCGTGAAGCACGCGCAACCCTGCGGGGCCGCGATCGCGGCGAACCCCGCCGAGGCCTGGGCGGCGGCCTTCCATACCGACGAGCAGTCCGCTTTCGGCGGCATCGTCGCGTTCAACCGCCCGCTGGACGCCGCCGCTGCGGCCGCAGTCGCCAAGCGCTTCATCGAGTGCGTGGCCGCGCCGGATTTCGCGGAGGGCGCGCTCGAAGCCTTCCAGAAGAAGAAGAACATCCGGGTCGTTCGCCTTGCGGCACAGGAGGTTCAGGCGACCGATCCCTGGATGGTGAAGCCTGTGGGTCGCTGGGCCCTGCTCTCGCGGGAGCCCGAGGGGCCGGCGCCCGAGTGGCGCGTCGTGACCGAGCGTGCGCCCACGGTGCGCGAGATGCAGGACCTGCGCTTCGCCTGGGAGATCGCGGCCGCGGCGCGCTCGAACGCGGTCGCGATCGCGCGCGGCTCGGTGCTGGTCGGGGTGGGCTCGGGGCAGACGAGCCGCGTGGATGCGGTGGACGTGGCGCTCATGAAGGCGCGGCGCGCGGGGCACGACCTGCGGGACACGGTGCTCGCCAGCGACGGCTTCTTCCCCTTCGCGGACAACGTCGAGCACGCCGCGGAGGCCGGCGTGACCGCGTTCGTGCAGCCGGGCGGCTCGGTGCGCGACGAGGAGGTCATCGCCGCCTGCGACCATCGCGGCCACGCCATGGTCTTCACCGACCGCCGCGTGTTCCGGCACTGAGGACGCGGATGATCCCACCCGGCTTCCGTGGGTCGAGGAACAGCATGAATGCCCGGCAGCGGGACGTGGTGACGCTGACCTGCCTGACGCTGGCGGCCGTGCTGTTCGTCGCCTTCTTCTTCGTCGATCTCGTGCGCTGGGCCGCGTGGAAGCCGGGGCACGACCTGCTCTCGCAGATCCTCGCCGTCCGGCCGCGATTCCCCAACGACGCGCGCAGCGTCGTGCTCGGCCTGGTGCTGCCCGTGCTGCTCGTGGGGGCCGGACTCTTCCTGCGCTCCGGCGCCGATCGAACCTGAGGAGAACATGCCCCGCGAGCTCGTCCTCATCCTCGACTTCGGCTCGCAGTACACGCAGTTGATCGCGCGCCGCGTGCGCGAGCTGGGTGTGTTCTCGGAGATCGTGCCCGGCACGACGCCGGCCGAGGAGATCGCGCGGCGGCGGCCCGACGCATTGATCCTCTCGGGCTCGCCCGCGAGCGGGTACCGCGCCGAATCGCCCATGCCAGACGCGGGGATCTACGAGCTCGGGAAGCCGCTGCTCGGCATCTGCTACGGATTCCAGGCCACGATGCGGCTTCTCGGCGGCGAGCTGAAGAAGGCAGCCCGCGCCGAGTACGGCATGGCGACCTTCGTCGTGGAGCGACCCTCGCCTCTGTTCGCGCGCGTGCCGAGGCGCTTCCGCGCCTGGATGAGCCACGGCGACGAGGTCGCCGCGCTGCCCGCGGGCTGGCGGAAGGTGGCGCACACCGCGAACTGCGTGTTCGCCGCCGCAGAGCACGAGACGCGGCCCTTCCACCTGATCCAGTTCCATCCTGAGGTCGTGCATTCGCCCTACGGCCGGCGTGTGCTCGAGAACTTCCTCTTCGGCGTCGCGCGCCTGAAGGGCGGCTGGAGCATGAAGAGCTTCCTGCGCTCGGCCGTGGCTGACATCCGCGCGAAGGTCGGTCCCGAGGGGCGAATCCTCTGCGCGCTCTCGGGCGGCGTGGATTCGAGCGTGGTCGCGACTCTCTGCCATCGCGCGATCGGGCACCGGCTGGTGTGCGTGATGGTGAACCACGGCCTCCTGCGCGAGGGCGAGGCCGAGGAGGTGGCGCGCGAGCTGGGCGTGAAGCGCCGCCTGCGCCTCGAGATCGTGGACGCGCGCCGCCGCTTCCTCGACCGGCTCGCGGGCGTGGTCGAGCCGGAGCGCAAGCGCAGGATCATCGGCGAGGAGTTCATCCGCGTGTTCGAGGAGGAGGCGCAGCGGCTCGGGCCCGTCGAGTGGCTGGCCCAGGGCACGCTCTATCCGGACGTGATCGAGAGCGGGGCACCCACGCGCGGAGCGCGTGGGTCGGGAGGATTCGGCGCGCAGGTGATCAAGTCGCACCACAACGTGGGCGGGCTGCCCGAGCAGATGAAGCTCGAGCTCATCGAGCCGCTGCGCTGGTTGTTCAAGGACGAGGTGCGCGAGCTGGGCCGCGCGCTCGGCCTGCCCGACCACCTGGTCGACCGGCATCCGTTCCCGGGTCCGGGGCTCGCGGTGCGCGTGCTCGGCCCGGTCACCGAGCGCGACCTCGACCTGGTGCGCCGCGCGGACGCGATCTTCATCGAGGAGCTGCGCCGCGCGCGCTGGTACGGGCGGACCTGGCAGGCGATGGCCGTGCTGCTGCCCGTCTCGACCGTGGGCGTGAAGGGCGACGAGCGCTCGTACGAGAAGGTGATCGCGCTGCGCGCGGTGAACAGCCAGGACGGCATGACGGCGGACTGGACGCGGCTGCCCGCGAGCCTGCTCGCGCGCGTCTCCGCCCGCATCGTGAACGAGGTGCACGGAGTGAACCGCGTGGTCTACGACTGTACCTCCAAGCCCCCGGCGACGATCGAGTGGGAGTGAGGCCGCGTCTCCGGCCGTCGCGTGCGGTGCTCCTGGCCGCGATCGTGCTCGTGCTGT
>DATKKO010000269.1:0-38089 GCA_035542955.1 Terriglobales bacterium | reverse complement strand
CGCGAGCGGCGGCGTATCGCGCGTGAAGAGCCACATGCAGACGTTGTCGCCCTTGCACGGCGGCTCCTCGGCCACGTGGATGCACGGCGAGCAGATCGGCGGGCGGTAGTGGACGATCTCTTCGAGACCCGCGATCGGCCGCAGCCGGGTGACGGGGGCCGTCGCTCCCCAGAAGCTCACGCTCGGAATGCCGAGCAGCCGGGCCGCGTGGAGCAGCGCGGAGTCGATGCCGACGAACCCGCGCGCGCGGGCGAGCACGGCGAGCGAGTCCTCGAGCGCAAGCTCGCCGCACAGATTCGCGGAGGAGAAGCGCTCCGCTCCCAGCTCCGCGACGAGCGCGCGCGCGACTTCTTCCGACACCGCGCGATCGGACACGCCGCCGAGGAACACCCAGGGGCGCGGGCTCGCCTGCTCGCCGCGAGCGCGCGCGAACGCGCGCCACTCCTCGACCGGCATCTGCCGCACCGTGCCGAGATCCGAGCAGCCCGCGCCCACCGCGGTGAACGGGCGCCCACCGAGCGCGGCGAGCGCGCGCGAGGCGCCCTCCGCGGGCTCGAGCCGGCGCGCGAGATGCGCGCGGCACTCCTCCACGCTCGCCGGCGCGGCGCCGAGCAGGCGCGCCATCGCGTCGTAGAAGTGCCAGACCCCGGCGGAACGGTTGAAGAACACGAGATGCGTGTGCACGTTCCGCCGCCACTGCGTGTTCTCGAGGTAGAAGCCGATGCGGTTGCGCGCGCCGGTGAGCGACGTGAAGACCGTGCTCAGCACGGAGTAGACCTCGAGATCGAGCGCCGTGTCGACGCGCCGTCCGACGAGGCGCGCGAGCGCGCGCGCGCCGCCGACGGCGAGGCGCGAGAATCCGCCGCCATCGTCGATGACCTCGATCCGGTCGAAGATCGCGAGCGCCTCGGCGAAGGGCCGCACGCCCGCGCCGCAGATGATCGTGAGCGGCAGCCGCGGATGGCGCCGCCTGAGCCCCAGCAGCGCGGGGAACGCGAGCAGCAGACTCCCGCCGCCCAGCATCTTGACGACCGCGATCTCGCCGCGCGGCGCGGTCGAGTGATCGCGGCGCGCGACCTTGCCCGCGAGGCGGACCAGCGGCTGCAGCAACAGCAGGAGCGGCCAGCCGAGCAGGGAGTCGAGGCGCTGCTTCTGATCGATGCGCATGGATGGGGCTCCGCGATCTCAGGGCGCGAAGTGGAACGGCCGGCTCGCCCGGTAGCAGCGGAGCTGTTCGCGGAAGTGATCGAGATCCTGCGCGGCGTGATCTCGCTCGGCGAGGGCGATGGCCTGCTCGCAGGTGCGGACCGCGTCCGCGAAGCGGCCGGTCTCGGCGTAGGCCGCGGCCAGCGTGCTGTAGACCAGCGCCTGCGGCTCGGGGCTCTTCACACGCGCGCGCTCGGCGAGGCGCACGGCCTCGGCGCCGTTCCGGTGCGCGGCGTCGGCGTGGGTGGCGCGGATCCAAGCCACGTTGTTCAAGGCGTCGAGATCGTCGGGACTCCGGCGCAGGATCTCCTGGTACTGGCGGATCGCGTCCTCGACCCTCCCCTCGACCGTGAGCGCCACCGCGAGCAGGCGGCGCGGCTCGATCTGCGCGGGATCCAGCCGGACCGCGCGCGCGAGCAGTGGCTCCGCCTCGGCAAGCCGTCCGCGCGCGGCGAGGTCCTTGCCCAGCATCACCAGCGTGAGCACGCGGTCCGGCTCGCGCGCGAGCGCCGCCTTGTACTCGGGGATCGCCTCGGCCACGCGTCCGAGCTTGTCCAGCGTGGCGGCGAGGTTGTGGTGGATGTCGGCCTTGTCGCTCATGCGCAGCGCGGCGCGGAAGTGCTCGGCCGCCTCCTCGTTGCGGCCGACCATGCCCAGCGCGCTGCCGAGGTTGGCGTGCGCGTCCGGGTACAGCGGCGAGAGCCGGATCGCCTCGCTCAGCTCGGCGATCGCGGGCCCGACCTTACCGTCCTGGAGATACGCGGAGCCCAGGCACTGGTGGGCGACCGGATTGTCCTTGTCGACCCTCAGCGCGGCGGAGAACAGCGTGCGCGTGTCCTTCCACAGCGCCGCCTGCCGCGCCGTGGCCACGGAGAAGCCCGCGAGCGCGAGCAGGAGCGCGACCGCGGCCGCGATCCGCAGCGCACGCGAGCGGGCAACGAGGTCGCCCACGAGCCACACCACCGCGACGAGCAGCCCGATCGTGGGCAGGTAGGTGTAGCGATCGGCGTGGGCCTGGCTGCCGACCTGCACGAGGCCGATCACCGGCACGAGCATGCCGAGGAACCAGAGCCAGCCCACCGCGAGGTAGGGCCGCGCGCGCCACTGCGCGACGCACGCCCAAGTGGCCGCGGCCAGCGCGGCCGCGCCCAGCGCGGCGCCGAGCCAGTTCGTCACCGGCGCGTACGGATAGAAGATCGCGAGCCGGCGCGGCCACGCGGTCGCGCCGGCGTAGATCCAGATCGAGAGCACCGCGTTCGCGAGCCGCCGGCCCGGCGTGATGAACTGGGCGGTGATCATGGCGCCCACGCCGTGCTGCACGAGATAGGTGACGACCGCCGAGGCCGCGGCCAGCGCGAACAGCGGCCACTTCTCGGCGAGGAGCGCGGGCAGCGCGTGCGCCCGGGCGCGCTCCGGCTTGCTCAGGCCCGCCGTGCGCAGGCGCCGCAGCGGCCACACGTCGAGCAGCACGAGCACGAAGGGCAGCGTGACCAGCATAGGCTTGGCGAGCAGGCCGAGCGCGAGCGCCACGACCAGCGCCGTGTACCGCAGCCGGCCGGGGCGCTCGGTCCACCACGCGTAGGCGAGCAGCGTGAGCATGAAGAAGAGCCCGCTCAGCACGTCCTTGCGCTCGGAGATCCAGGCCACGGATTCGACCCGCAGCGGATGGAGCGCGAAGAGCGCGGCCACCGCGAGGCTGCGCCACCACGAGCCCGTGAGCCGGAACAGCGCGAGCGCGAGCAGCACCGCGTTCAGCGCGTGCAGGCCGAGGCTCACGGCGTGGTGCGCGCCTGGATGGACGCCGAGGAGCTGCACGTCCAGCATGTGCGACCATGAGGTGAGCGGGTGCCAGTTCGCGCTCTGGGCGTGCGAGAGGAACCACAGCGCGTCCGAGAGCCTGAGGCCGTGGAGCACGTGCGGCTGGGCGAAGACGTACTCGGGATCGTCGAAGAGGATCCAGCCCGCGCGCAGCACGGGAGAGAAAGCGGCCACGACCGCGGCCGCGAGCAGAGCGAGCAGGGCGCCTCGCAGCGCGAGGTCGCGGCGGGCCGGAAGAACCCCGGGCGCTGGGCTCGGGCCGGCCCCGGCGCCGTCCGGGGGCGGAGCTTCGGTACGGCCCGCGGTGCCGGCACTCCTCGTCACGCTAGGACCTTACCATGCGCTCGCGGCGGCCGCTCGCTCGCGCCCGGGACGCGGCGCTCACGGCGCGAAATGGAAGGGCCTGCCCTCGCGATAGCACGCGAGCTGGCGCGCGAACGCTGCGGCCTGCTCGAGGTCGCCCGCGCCCCGGGCGAGCCGGATCGCGCGCTCGCAGGCGGCCACCGCGTCCGGGAAGCGGCCGGCCTCGGCGTAGGCCGCGGCCAGCGTGCTGAAGAGCACGGGCACGGGCTCGGGGCTCGAGTCGCGCGCGCGCTCGGCGAGCCGCACCGCCTCGGCGCCGTCGCGGTGCGCCGCTTCCGCGTGCGTGGCCCGGATCCAGGCCACGTTGTTCAGCGCGTCGAGATCGTTGGGCCGGCGCACGAGGATCTGCCGGTACTCGGCGATCGCGTCCTCGATCCGGCCCTCGCGGACGAGGATCACCGCGAGCAGGCGCCGCGCCTCGCGGTCCCCGGGCCTCATCCCGACCACGCGCCGCGCGGGCGCCTCGGCCTCGGCGAAGCGTCCGCACGACACCAGCGCCTGGCTCAGGTGGGCGAGCGACACCAAGTAGTTCGGATCACGGAGCAGCGCTGTCCGGTACTCGCGGATCGCGTCGTCCAGGCGCCCCATCTGCTGATCGGTGTAACCCAGATTGTTCCGTACCGGGGCGATGTCCTCGATCGCGAGCGCCATCCGGAACTGAGCGATCGCCTCGTCGTACCGCCCGGACCGGGCCAGCGCGACGCCGAGCTTGTTGTGGGCGTCGCCGAAGCCAGGCGCGATGCGCACCACCTCCGCGAAGTGCCGGAGCGCCCCGCGCACCTGACCATCCTTGAGGAGCACGTCGCCGAGGTTCTGATGGGCGACCGGATTCTCGCGCGTGACCTCGAGCGCGTGGGAGAACAACGTCCAGGTGTCCCGCCACAGCGACACGGTGCGCACGGTGACGACCGAGAGCCCCGCGAGCGCGACGAGGCACGCGACCGCGGCGGCCGCGCGCGCCGGGCGCGACCGCGCGACGAGGTCGCCCACCGCCCACACCACCGCCACGGCGAGACCGATGCCGGGCAGGTAGGTGTAGCGGTCCGCGAACCCCTGCGCGCCCACCTGCACGAGGCCGATCACGGGCACGAGCATGCCCACGAACCACAGCCAGCCCACGGCGAGGTACGGGCGCGCGCGGCGCGCCGCGAGCGCGAGCGCGGTGACCAGCACGAGGCCGGCCGCGGCCGCCCACACGCCGAGCGTGGGCGGCGGCGGCCCCATCGGGTAGAACGCCGAGAGCCGGCTGGGCCAGAAGCTCTTGCCCGCGTACTCCCAGTACGAGACCAGCGCGTTCGTGAGCCGGCGCCCGATCGAGACCGAGCCCACCGACGCGACCGCGCCGCCCGCGCGCTGGACCACGAACGTCAGCACGGCCGAGATCGCGGCGATCGCGAAGAGCGGCGCCTTCTCGACGAGGAGCCCCGTGAGCGGACGGGCCGGCGCGCCCGATGCGCGCTCGCCGCGCTCACGCCCGAGCCGGCCGAGCGGCCACACGTCGAGCAGCACGAGCACGAACGGCAGGGTCACGAGCATCGGCTTCGCCATGAGCCCGACGACGTAGACCGCGACGATCACGGCGAAGCGCGCGCGCGACGGCCGCGCCACCCAGCGCCGGTACGCTTCGAGCGCGAGCACGAAGAGCAGTCCGCTCAGCACGTCCTTCCGCTCGGAGATCCAGGCGACCGACTCGACCCGGAGCGGATGGAGCGCGAACAGCGCACCCGCGGCCGCGCTGCGCCACCACGCGCCCGTGAAGCGGAAGAGCACGATCACCAGCAGCGCCGCGGTGAGCACGTGCAGCAGCAGGTTCACGGCGTGCGGGCCCGCCGCGGCGCGTCCGAAGAGCTGGGCGTCCAGCATGTGCGACCACGAGGTGAGCGGGTGCCAGTTCTCGGCGTGCGCGTGGGTCAGGAACCAGAGCGCGTTGCCGAGCCGGAGGCCCTGGTTCACGTGCGGGTTGTCGTACGTGTAGCGCGGGTCGTCGAAGAAGACGAAGCCGTTGCGCAGGACGCCGGCGAACGCGGCGAGCGTGGCCGCGGCGAGGAGGCCGAGGGTCAGGGCGCGAATCGGACGGGACGGGGCGGTGGCCATGATGGGTCGTTGACTATAGGCGATTTCGCCGCGGGCGAGCGGCGGGGGCGCGCGCACGGGGCGCCGCGCCGGGTTGTCGCGCGCCTCAGTGCGGCCGGCGCTTCACGCCCGCGTAGCGCTCCCGCAGCCGCCGGGCCGCCTCGATCACGTCATCGCGCCGCGTCGCCAGCGAGAGGCGCACGCGATCCGGATGCGGGCCGAAGGCCGAGCCCGGCAGCACGGCCAGGCCCAGCTCGAGCCAATCGCGGACGAGGTCCCAGTCCGTGCGCCCCTCGAGCGCGGCCGACACGTCCGGGAACGCGTAGAACGCGCCGCCCGGGCGCGGCACGCGGAGCGTGGTCTGGCCCTCGAGGCCGGCGAGCAGCGCGTCGCGCCGCTCCTCGTACGCGCGCCGCATCGTCTCGACGTGCTGCTGCGGGCCGCGCAGCGCGGCCAGGCCCGCGCTCTGCACGGCGGGGAACACGCCGTACGTGGTGAGCGCGCCCAGCGTCGGTCCCAGGACCGGGCGCAGCGGCGGCGGCGAGACCACGTACCCCATCCGCCAGCCGGTCATCGCGTACGACTTGGAGAACGAGAACACGCTGATCGTGCGCTCGGCCATGCCCGGCAGGGACGCGAGGCTCACGTGCCGCGCGCCGTCGAACAGGATGTGCTCGTACGCCTCGTCGCTCACCACCCACAGGTCGCGGTCGATCGCGACCGCGGCGATCGCCTCGAGGTGCTCGCGCGCGAGCACGGCGCCGCTCGGGTTGTTGGGCGTGTTCAGGTAGAGGCCCCGCGTCTCGGGGCGCAGGGCTGCGCGGAGCCGATCGGCCAGGTCTCCCGAGGCGAGAGCGCCCTCCATGAGGTCGAGATACACGGGGAACGCGCGCGGGCGGGCGCCCTCCACGAGCCCGATCATCCTCGGCACCATCATCCAGTACGGCGAGAACAGCAGGATCTCGTCGCCGGGCGCGAGCAGGGAGTAGAAGGCCATGAAGAGTCCCTGCGTCGCGCCCGCGGTCACCACGATGTCCTCGGGATGGCACTGGATGCCGTTCGCGCGCGCGACCTTGTCGGCCAGCGCCACGCGGAGCGGCAGCGCGCCGCACGGGTCGGGGTAGTGCGTCGCGCCCTCGCGGGCCGCGGCCGCGAGCGCCTCGACGATGTGGCGAGGCGTCTCGAAGTCGGGCTCGCCGCGCTCGAGATGGATGATGCGCTGGCCGTCCGCCTCGCGGGCCGCGGCCGAGGCCATGACCTGCGCGAGCTCGGACGAGGTGCGAAGGATCGGACGGTCGGCGATCAATCGAGGCATCTCACGCGCTCCCGGATGCGGACGGATGCTGCGGCCGGCTGGGGAAGACCACCCAATCTAGCACGACCCTCGCGGCACATGCCTTGCCTTCCTCCGGCGTCCACTGCGCGCATCGAGGCTCATGGAGGGACCCTCACGTGTCCAAATTCGACCTCCGCGACATCTCGGACCGCCTGACCGGCTCCCGGGACACCGAGGCCCTAGTCTACGAGTTCCTTGGGTATCTACAGGCGGTGCACTCGGATTGGCGCGTCTCGCTCGCCTTCTACGAGGTGAGCCGCGACTCCCTGGTGAGCGTCTATCATCGGCGCGGTCCGCGCCTTACGCGGCGCGACATCGACATGCCGGTGGACCGGCTCCCGGCCCGGCTCGTGCGGAAGTTCTTCCACCCCAGTGCATTTTTCAATCACGTGGACAGGCGCACGCTGCTCACCCAGGTCTTCGGCGTCTCGCCGGCGTACGAGCCCGACCCGCTCGAGGCCCCGGCCCTGGCTGCGCTCACGGCCACGGACTACTGGCAGTCGTGCCTGTGCCTGCCGATGGCGGACGTCGAGGACATCCTCGCGCTGCTCGTGATCGTGAGCGAGAAGCGCCACGCGTTCGGCAGCAAGGTGATCGCCGACCTGATCCCGATCAAGAGCATGGCGGCGCTCGCGCTCGCGCAGCACCTCCACCGCGCGGGATCGGCCCGCCCCGAGGACGACACCGTCCTCCCGGGGGCGAGCGACTTCCAGGAGCGCATCCAGCGGCTCAACGCGCAGAGCGAGGCGCTGCAGGCGGACAACCAGAGCAAGGCTCAGCAGATCGAGGCGCTCGCCGCCGAGATCGAGCAGCTCGACAAGAGCTCGACCCAGTACAAGCAGGAGCTGGAGCGGGTGAAGCGGACGCTGTTCGCGCTCGAGGAACAGTCCGCGGCGGCGACCCAGCACCTGACCGACGCTTACACGGAGCTGACCTCGACCCGCGCGCGGGCCACCGAGCTGCAGCGCACGCTGGGCTTCATGCGCGAGGTCTTCCAGCTCGTGGCGCAGGAGCACGAGGCCTCGGCGCTGCCCGGCACGCTGGTCCAGTGGTTCTGCGAGCACTTCCACGTGGAGCGCTGCAGCCTGATGCTGCTCGACCCGGCGCGCGAGACGCTGAGCATCGGCGCGCAGCGCGGCATCGATCCGGCGGTGGCGAACCGGGTGAGGGTGCGCGTGGGGCAGGGGATCGCGGGCTGGGTGGCGCACAATCGCAAGCCGCTCTTCGTGCGCGTGCGCGAGGAGAGCGACGCGCCGCCGCACACGGACCAGGACGTGTACAACTCCGACTCGTTCGTGTGCGTACCGCTCACCTACAACAACCGCGTCTGCGGCGTGCTCAACCTGAGCAACAAGCGGGACGGCGAGGCGTTCGACGAGTTCGATCTCGACCGCGCGACGATGGCGGGATCGGTCATCGCGATGACGCTCGGCGGGCAGGAGGCGGTGCGCCGGGCGGGCGCGACGGCCTGGGCGTAGGCATCGCGCTCACCTCGACGGCCGCGTCGGCCCCTGCGCCGGCGCGGCCGTCCGCATGCGCAGCCGCACCCAGGCGAGGACGCGGTTCGCCTGAGCGTTCCCCGGATCCAGCTCGAGCGCGCGGCGGAGCGGAGCCATCGCCTCGTTCAGACGGCCGGCGCGGGCGAGAGCGAGAGCCAGGTTGGCGTGGGCGTCGAGGAAGTCCGGCTTCAGCCGGGCGGCTTCGCGGAACTCCGGGATGGCCTCCTCGAGCCGGCCCCGGCTCGCGAAGAAGCAGCCGAGGTTGTAGTGCGATCCGGCGTAACCGGGCTCGAGCCGGATCGCCTCGCGCGTCTGCGCCACCGCCTCGTCGAACCGACCCTGCCGCTCCAGATAGAAGCCGAGGTTGTCGTAGGCCTCGACGGCGTCGGGCTTGAGCCGGATCGCCTCGCGGAACTGGGCGATGGCCTCGTCCACTTCGCCGCGGGCTCCGAGGAGAACGCCGAGGAAGTCGTGCGCCCGCGGATTCCCGGGGCGCTGCCCCGCGATCTTCGCCCACATGATCTCCTCGCTGCGGTAGTCCCGCTGGCGGAGGATCGTGAGGACGCCGAGCGCTCCGGCCGCGAGCGCCAGCAGCGCGACCGCGGCCGCGCGACGCGCTCCCGGCGACCAGCGCAGGCTCTCCCCCGCGCGGCGCAGCAGCGCGCCCGCCGCGACCGCGAGGAGCGCGATCACGCCCGCGAGCGGCAGGTACATGCGGTGCTCGAAGGCCGGATCCTCCACCGGCACGACGCTCGACGTGGGCGCGAGCACGAGGAAGAACCACGCGCCCGCGAAGCCGAGCGCCGGCAGTCGCCGGAACGAGAGGATCGTCCCGGCGAGCAGTGCAGCCACGACGAGCGAGGGGAGCACGATCGACGGCATCGTCTTCGCCAGCGGCCACCAGTAGTCGAGACAGAGTGGGTGGGGCCACACCGAGAGCCGCAGGTAGTGGAGGATCACGCCCGGCTGCGTGAGCGCGTACTGGAGCGGAGTCGTGCGCGCGTACCCGAGGCCCACGGTGGTGACCTGCCGCTGCGCGGCGGTGGGATGGAGGACGAGACCGGCCGCGCCGGTCGCGCCGAGCACCACCCAGGTCGCGAAGAGTCCGGCGTGCAGCGGCCAGCGCCGCCGCAGCACAGCGGCGAAGGAGCCGCTCAGGAACACGTGGTCGTACAACAGAACCACGATCGGCGCGCTGATCATCGCGGCCTTGCAGCCCATGCCCAGCGCGCAGGCGAGGACGGCGGCGGCGTGCCAGGGTGCCGGCCGTTTCGATTCCGCGCCCCGGATCGCGGCGCAGAGCGTGAGCAAAACGAACAGGCCCATCATCGACTCCGCTCGCTGGTACACGTACGTGACGCTCTCGGTCTGGAGCGGATGCAGAGTCCAGAGCAAGGCGACCACGAGTGCGAATCGGTGCGCCGATTCCGGAGTCGTTCGTGGGAACCTCGGCGTGCGCAGCGTCCGCGCGACGACCGCGAACAGCGTCAGGGCGGCCAGGAGATGGACGACGAGATTGAAGAGGTGGTACGACCACGGTCGCGATCCACTGATGGCGTAGTTCAGGGCGAACGAGAGCCACACGAGCGGGCGGTTGTTGCTGTTGGCCGCGAGACTGCCCCAGGCGGAATCCCACCGGCGGATGGCGGGGTTCTGGACGATCGACCAGAGGTCGTCGAAGAGGAAGACGCCCCGGAAGCTGCCGAGATAGGCGAGGATCCCCGCGCCGATCACGACCCACGGCATCCACGCGCCACGCGCCCGGCGCCGCGAAGCGCCGGCAGCGCTCGCCTGCGATCGTCCCGATGCGACAGCGCTCGTCACCATGGAAGAGAGAAGACTAGCAGAGGCGGCGATCGCAGACCGGATCGGAGCCGGAGAGCGCTCCGCTTCGAGCAGGCGAGCGGCCGGGGAGCTGCCTCTGGTCGCCGCGTTACGCGCCCCCGCAGAACTCCGGTTGCGAACAGTGCGATCGAAGTGCCAGACTGTGTCGCACTCTCCCGATTCCGACCTGCCCGAG
Source organism: Terriglobales bacterium (assembly GCA_035542955.1). Taxonomy (GTDB): domain Bacteria; phylum Eisenbacteria; class RBG-16-71-46; order RBG-16-71-46; family RBG-16-71-46; genus JANXPZ01. The sequence continues at coordinate 27,774 of DATKKO010000269.1, read as the reverse complement.
GGGCCGCCCATGTCCATCCACATGTCCGCCTGCGGCGTCATCTGCTCCGAGTGCCCCGCCTACCGGGCACGCGAGGCGAACGACCCGGCCGAGCGCGCGCGCGTCGCGCAGGCCTGGCACGAGCTCTTCGATCTGAGCTTCACGGCCGATCAGATCCCCTGCGGCGGCTGCCTCGGCCCGCACGAGGACGTCTTCTGCACCTCGCGCGAGTGCGCGGCCCGGCGCTGCTGTCTCGCGCGAGGTCTCGCGAGCTGCGCCGAGTGCCCCGATCGGCCCTGTCCCCATCTCGAGCGCGCGCAGTCGAACTGGGACGGGCTGGAGTCGCGGGCGGAGAGCCTGCCGGTGGCGGTCTTCCGGGAGTTCTTCCTGCCTTACTGCCACGCGCGGGACCGCGTGCCGTCCGAGGGCGCTCGTCCGTAAAACGGACGCGGATCGGGAACACAGCGGCCCGGCGCCCTTCCTTGGTGCCGGGCCGCGTTTCGGGACGGCCGGGAGGATGCGAATCCCTTCCTAGAGCGACTTCTTCCGTCCCGCGACCACGATCGCCTCGAGCTTCTGCAGGCTCATCGCCACGCCGGTCGCGCCGGGGGGCGCGACCATCCCGCTGTCGACGACCATGGCCATCCGCATCTTCTGCTTCAGGAACAGCGCCGCGACGTCGGGCGCGCATGCCGCCTCCGCGCTCACCGTGTCCGGCGCGCCCGCCGCGAACTGAACGGGCACGTCGAGCACCGGCACCGCGGCGAGCGGCGGCGTCTGCTCGTCGCTCAGGTAGAGCCGCAGCCGGCCCGAACCCGATCCGCTCGCGGCGGTGATCTGCCCTTCGAGCCTCAGCGTCACGGACTGGACCTCCGCGACGTCGCCCATCCCGCTGATCAGGTTGATCGTCTGGTCGTCGATGATCGGCACGGGCCCGGGCTGCGCGCCCTCGGGCAGAGCGCCGACCGCGACGTTCCTCTGGCTGTCGTCGAGGTAGCTCAGCACGTCCACGGTGAGCACGAGCCGGTGGTCGCCGCAACCGGCGAGGGCCAGCGCGGCCACGGCGACGAGGATCCACGCACGGATGCGCATACGGCCCCCTAGCGGTAGAACGTGAGCCCCGCGCCGAGCTCGAGGCCGCGCTCGCGGGAGAGGTTGCGGCTGTTGGTGGCGAGCGCGAGGTCGAGTCCGAACGAGCCGATCCGGATTCCCGAGCCGCCGGTGTACTGGACGAGCCGGTTCGCGTCGAGGTACAGGCCGCCGCGCAGCGGGACGGGGCCGAACCACGTCTCGGCGCCCAGATGGCCGGTCGTGGCCCAGACGCCGCGCACGACGTCCGCGGCGACGAGGAAGCGCCCGAGCCGGGCCGCGACGTTGCCGGTGATCGTCGTGGGCACGCTGTTCGAGTAGGCGCGATCGCGCGCGATCACCTGCTGCACGGTTTCGCCCGTGGTCGTGTCGCTGGAGGCCACGCTCTCGCGCGCGCGCCAGTCGAAGCGCGTGCCGAGGTCGTTCACGCCGACCCCGACCTCGAAGCCGCCGCCGACCCACACCGTGCCGACATCGAAGCCGCGGCCGAAGCGTCCGCCGTCGGGCCCGGCGTCGAAGTAGTGGCCCGTGTAGCGCACGTCGACCGGCTCGCTCGCGAACAGCGTGTCCGCGGTGGTGAAGGCGACGCCGTTCTCGGCCTCGCCGAGCGCGAGCCCGCGCATCAGCTTCACGCGCGCGCCGGCGTAGAGGCCCGTGCCGCCGTGGCGCGGATCGCCGTGACGCACGAGCGGTCCGGCCCAGCCCAGGTGCACGCCCGCCGCCGCGATGCCGTGCGCCTCGTCGTGCATCGAGTAGCTCGTGTTCGGCGTGAACTCCGCCCCGTGGATCGCGGCCTGCAGCTCGTCGCTGAACGAGAGGTCGTTCTCGTAGTAGACGAGCGGCGCCACCGCGACGAAGAACCGCCGGATGCCGATGCCGGGAGCGGGCCCGTTCAGGATCGATCCGGCGCGCGTGTGGTTCTCGGGGAAGATCGACTTCACGTCGCCGAGATCCACCGCGAGATGGTCCTTGCCGACGGCGATGCTGATGTCGTTCGCGGGCGGATCGGGCGTGACGAGCTGGAGGTTCCAGGGCGGGTTGTACGCCAGGTTGGCCAGTTCGTAGATGTTGAACTCGGGCTTGTCGGGGTCGAACTCGGGCGGATCGCTCAGCACAGGGATGATGCCGATGGGGAGCGTGATCCCCGACCCGGAGTTCGGCGCCGGGGGCACGCCGCGATAGGCAACGTTGGCGGCGTCGCTGCCCGGGCCTCCCCCGGCCAGAATCACGCCACCCATGGCCATGCGTCTGGCGCTCAGCAGCTGGGCGCCCGCCGGTTCCGCCCCGGCCAGCGCCGCGAGCAGGAGGAGCAGCAAGACACGGCGAAGCATCGAATTCGGCTCCTTCCGAGGGCCGTTGCGAGATCTGCGAATGCCGGTTCCTCGCGGGCGCATGCGCAAGGAGCGGGCCAGCGCGCCTCGGAGCCGTCGCGGCGCGCGCAGCTCTCGGTCCGCGAAGCAAGTCGCGGAATGCGCTCGGACCGAGCGCCCCTCGAGCGGGGCGGGAAAACGCGGCCGCCCGGCAGGATCGTCCGCCGGGCCCCGGAATCAGTGCCGGCCGAAGTAGTCCTTGAGCGCCTGCCGGTGCGCGGCGAAGGCGATGGCCCGCGGCACTCCGCGCGGGGCGAACCACTTCGCGTCGATCGCGTCGTCGCCCGGCTTCAGCCTTCCGCCCACGCGCTCGGCCGTGTAGAGCACGAGCACCGCGCGCGTGCGGGGATCGTCCTGTCCGGCGTAGACGCCGAACAGCCCGGTGAGTCGCGCGTCGAGACCGGTCTCCTCGGCCGTCTCGCGCAGCGCGCAGTGCTCGGGCGTCTCGCCGTACTCCATGAACCCCGCGGGGAAGCACCACGCGCCCGCCCGCGGTTCGAACTTCCGGCGCACGAGGAGCACGCGGCCCCGATGCTCGAGGATCACGCCCGCGGCGGGCACGGGATTGCGGTAGTGGATCCAGCCGCAGAGCGGACACGCGAGGCGCGTGTGTCCGTGATCGTCGAGCTTCTCGAGCGGCGTGGCGCAGCGCGGGCAGAATCGGAAGGGCAGGCGTTTCGGCATGCGGCGAAAGTACGCGGGGGGCGTCGCGCCGCGCAAACGAGGCGCGCGCGCGGGCGACCGCCGAGGATCGCGCGGAAGTCCGTCGAGCATCACGCCGCGCCGACACGGCGGGCCGACAAGGCTCGGGCCCGGCCGAACCTACGACCGGGCCCGCCTGCGTGCCGGCTCAGAACGTCGCGCTGCACCGTCCCGCCCGATTCGACGCCCCTCTGGACACCTCCTCGGTCCCGTGCGGGTCGGATCGATCGCCCTGACGACCGGCCGCTTGCAACGATCGTTCGCGCTAATTGCCCCCGCCGCTTCCCTTCTGCTCGAGCTTGCGCTGCAGATCCTCGACCTGCCGCTTGAGCTCGTCGATCTGACGTTGCATCTGGTCGCGATTCTCGATACGCAGCCGCGCCCCGGGGGCCGGCGCCAGGATCCGCATGGACCCACGGCCCATGGTCCCGGCGCTCTCCAGACGCGCCTCGATCGTGCGGGGAGTCCCGTGCCGGACCACCCGCAGGCTCACGTTGCCTTGCTTACCCCGCAACGCGTCGACCAGGTCCTGCGCATTGTCGACCGACTGGTCGCCGACCCGGGTGATCACGTCTCCGGCCTTGAGGCCCGCCCGCGCCGCGGGCGTGTTGTCTTCGACCTCGAGCACGAGCACGCCGTGGCCGTCGCGCATGCCGAAGTAGTCGCCCAGATCGGGGCTCAACGATTCGATCCGCACCCCGAGCCGCCCGCGCGTCATCATGCCCGGGAACATGCTCATGTCCGGGAGCGTGAACTCGCGGATCTCGCGCTGCTCGCCGGGCGCCGGGGTCTCGGGGGTCGCTTCCTCCTCCTGCTCCGTGCCCTCGGGCGCCTGCATCTCCTCCACGTCCGACGGCCTCTCGCGCAGCGTGGCGGAGAGCGAGCGCTGGTTGCCGTCGCGATAGATCTGGAGCGCGACGGTCTGGCCGACGCGGGCCGACTGGATCACGTCCTGCAGCTGGTTGGGCGAGCTGACGAGCCGCGAGTTCACGCGCAGGATCACGTCGCCCTTCTGCACTCCGGCCCGGGCCGCGGGGCCGTCCGACACCACGCCGCTGACCAGCACGCCGCCCGCGCCCTGGATGTCCATCCCCTCGCGCAGTTCGGGCGTGAGCGCCTGCATGTAGACGCCCAGCCACGGCGTGGGCTGGCCCTGCTCGGCCGCCCGGGCGCCCGGCGCCACAGCGAGCCCCGCCACGAGTGCGAGGCCGACAACCAATGCGGCGAGCCAGACGAATGTTCCCGTCTTTCTCATGACCACTCCTCCTGTGTTATGCCTCGTGGGTTCCGCCGGGCGACGGCTGTCGCTCCCTACAACGCTGTGGTTCGCCCCGCGGTTCCAGAAAAACGCCGCGCGCAGGTGTACCACCGGACCGGCGAGATGAACGTCAACGATCTGCCAGAACTCCGGATCAGCGACCTGGCCCTGGGTGGCAAGGCCCTTGCCCGCCATGAAGGCCGTGCGGTGTTCGTGGATCGGGGCCTTCCCGGGGACCGCATCCTGGCGCGCGTGACCCGGGTCAAGCCGACGTGGGCCGAGGCCCGGCTCGAGCGGATCCTCGAATCCTCCCCCCTCCGAATCGAGGCACCCTGTCCCCATTTCCGCGGCGGCGTCTGCGGCGGGTGCCGACTCCAGGATCTCGCGTACGAGGAACAACTCGCGCTCAAGGAGCGGCAGGTGCGCGAGACGCTGGAGCACATCGGCGGAATGCGCGACGTCCCGGTGCGGCCGATCCGGCCCGCGCCCGAGACGGCCGGGTACCGGAACAAGATGGAGTTCAGCTTCCATCCGGATGATTCTGGCCGACCGCTCCTCGGACTGCACGAGCGCGGGACGTTCGACCGCGTCTTCGAGCTGGAGACCTGCATCCTGCCCAGCGCGCTCACGCTGGAGATCGTGAGGCTCACCCAGCGCTTCGCCGGCGAGCATCGCTGGCGCGCGTATCATCCGCGGCGTCACGAGGGCGTGGCGCGCTATCTCGCCGTGCGCCACCTGCCGCACACCGCGCAGTGCGCGGTGCACCTGGTCGCGGCCTCGGACGACCTGCCCGGTCTCGAGTCGTGGGCGCGCGCCGTGGCCGCGCTCTCGAGCGAGGTGCGCGGCGTCACGCTCGTGCTGAACCGCTCGCGCGCGAACGTGGCGCTGGGCGACGAGGAGCGCGTGCTCGTGGGAGGCGAGGCGATCGTCGAGCGGCTGCTCGGGCTCGAGTTCGAGGCCACCGCGAGCACGTTCCTGCAGACCAACAGCCGGCAGGCGGAGGCGCTCTACGACGCGGCGCTCGAGGCGGCGGCGCTCCGCGGCGGCGAGACCGTGCTCGATCTCTACTGCGGGACGGGCACGCTCACGCTGCTGGTGGCGTGCGCGGCGCGTCTCGCGATCGGCGTCGAGTCGGTCGCGGAGGCGATCGCGCGCGCGCGCCGCAACGCGGAGCGCAACCGGATCGCGAACGCGGTGTTCGTGGCGGGCGAGGCGCGGCCCGTGCTGCGCGCCTGGGCGCGGCACGAGCGGGAGAGGCCGTGGGAGGCGGGCGGCACCGGGGGCGGCGGGGACACGGGCGCCGCCGCGGGCGCAGGCGCTGCGGGCGACGTTGCGGGCGCGGGCGGCCCGGATGTCGTGCTCGTCGATCCACCGCGCGCCGGGCTCCACCCGCGGGTCGTGTTCCGCGTGGCCGAGCTCAAGCCCGCGCGCATCGTCTACGTCTCGTGCAATCCGGCGACGCTCGCGCGCGACCTCAAGGACTTCGCCACCCACGGCTGGCGCGCCGCCGAGGTCACGCCCGTCGACATGTTCCCGCACACGCCACACATCGAGTGCGTCGCGCGGCTCGAGCGGGGGTGAGGGGGCGCGCACGCGCCGTCAGCCCCTTGTTCGTCTTTCCTCCGAGAGCCCCCGCGGAGCCTTCCACCGGTCTCTCCTCGACGCGTTCGCGCACCGGAACTGCCGGGCTCGGCGCAATCACCGCCTTCGACCTTCCGTGGGGTGCGGGAGTACCGGGCAGGGCGTGATCCCGTGCTCGATTGGCCCTAGCGCACCGCTCCGCGGACTGACCTAGTCGACGTTGCGGTTCACGGACGCTGCATGACATGACCATGTGCAGGTCCTGGAGATTCGATTGCGGTTCGTCCACACGAAGGAAATCCACGTCACTTCCGACCGGCCTGGGACAATCCAAGAGGAATCGGCAAGGGAGGATCCCATGAACCGCATCCTCGTCGCTGCGTGCTTGGTCCTCGGATTGGCCGCTGCCGGCCGCGCGATCGCAGCTTCCGGCGATCGACCCTCCGCGCCCGACCGGGCGCAGTCGCTCCAGCGACAGGCCCTCGCGCAGCTCGGGGAGAACACCGTCGATTCCCGCCGGCAGGCCGTGCGCGCGCTCGAGGAGGCCAACCGCCTCGCGCCCGGCGACGCCGAGATCGAGCTGACGCTGGCGCGCGCGTACTACGCGAGCGGCTTTCTGCAGAGCGCGCGACAGCACTTCGAGCACGCCAGCCTGCTCGAGCCCGACGACGCGGCGGGACATCTCGGGCTCGGGCGGATCTGGAAGCGCGATTGGCTCCAGCATCTCGACCACGAGTCTCTCGACCGCGCGGTGCAGGAGCTGGTGAGCGCGACGATCCTCGACACGTCGAACGTGGACGCCTGGCTGGAGCTGGAGCCGTTGCTCATCGCGGAGGACAATGTCGGCGCCGCGCTGGTCGCCGCGTTTCGCGCCGCGAAGACGGACCCGACCCGGCTCGACGCGCACCTCGCCGTGGCATCGGTCTGCTGGCGCGTGGGCCTCGAGCACGACGCCGACAGCATCTTCGCGTACAACATCCCCTTCCTGCCGGGCCGCATGCGCCAGCGCTTCGCGCGCTTCGACTCCCTGCCGGGCCGGGTCGAGCTGTGGGCGAGGGCCACGCAGGCCTACTTCCTTTTCTACGATCCGAAACGCGGGGACTGGGACGAGCGGGGTGACGTCTACGTGCACTACGGTCCTCCCGCCGAGATGCAGCACGACCCCGTGACCGAGCGGCACAGCTCGATCTTCGCCGTCGAGACCGACTTCCCGCTCAACGTGCAGGTCTGGAGCTATCCGGAGCTGGGGCTGACGGTGAAGCTCGAGGATCGTACGCTGGCCGGACGCTACTCGCTGCCGCTGGTGCGCGTACAACCTTTGGACCCCGCGGATCTCGTGCTCGCCCTCGCACCGCCGTGGCTGCCCCCGGTCATGCAGCCGGCCGGTGAGGCATCGGTGGGCAATCCGTTGTCCAACGAGACGGCGGTCAAGGGGGCGCCGGCACAGGCACTCGCGCGATGAATGGGACCCTGCAGCGATCACGGACGATGTGCCTGAGCGAGCGCCCCCCACCCCAGGCAGGCTCGTTGTCCCGTTGGGTTCCTCCTTCCCGCTGTGCCTGGAGCGCGATCCGTCGGTCAGCCACAGTCCGTGGCATTTTCGCCGAGCCTTGCAAGCCGGGGACACGCGCTCACCCGCCATGACCGATGATCGTGCCGAGTCCCCTCGGCGGCACGAGGTCAGGCTTGTCTCACCGCTGGGCCCCTCGGAATCCCGCGTCGACCTCTCCTGTCCGCCATCGTCGGGCAGCCGGGGGTCGGGCTGTCGTTCCTGGGGTTCACGACATGGACCGTTCCGATCGTCGGTCGCTCGCCACGCGCTCACCGCGCGGCATCGTCGTCTTCGAGACCGCCGGGTTCCTGATCGCCGCGGCCGCATGCTGGGTGACGGAGTGGCTCGATCCGCCGTTCCACGCCCAGCAGGTCATCGTGCTCTCGGCGGCGATCCTGGCCCTGGGAACGGTGACCGTCACCTGGACGGTGCATGCCTTGCGGCGGATCCGGTTCCTCGAGGGCTTCCTCGTGATCTGCGCCGGGTGCAAGAAGGTTCGGCTCGGCGAGGAGTGGGTCGCGATCGAGAGCTTCCTCGGGACGACATCCGACCTGAGGCTCTCCCACGGCATGTGCCCGCACTGCGCCGACCTGTACTTCGGCCCGAAGACGCGCCGCTCGGCCCCCTAGGCCCGCCGTCCAAACCCTCGACAACGTGAATCGTCGCCGAGCGAGCCGAACGGGGAACACCTCCCTCCGCCGGCGGACCGGACTCATCCTTTCCCCTTGCTCTTTGCGTGCAGCGGACAAATGGTTGGCGCGGACGGATAGAATGGTGGAGCGATCAGAAGCGCTCGACTTGCTCCCGGAGCCCCCCTCTTGCTGCCCAGCGCGTTCTCGAGTCTCCGTGTCCGGCTGCTGAGCCTCGTGCTCCTCGCGGCGTTGCCGGCTCTAGGTCTCGTGCTCTATTCGGACATCGAGCTTCGGCGCGAGGCCGAGACCCGCAGCCTGGCGCGGACCCGGGATCTCGCGGCACGCGCGTGCGAGAACATCGAGAACGCGCTCGCCGACGTGCGCGTCGTGCTCCAGACGATGACCCAGGCGCCCGAGGTGCGCGCGCTCGATCGGGCGAACTGCGGGAAGCTGTTCCAGCAGGTGCTCGCCAGCCGGCCCGTCCACCGTGGCCGGGGCGCGAACCTCCGCGGCGCGGACCGGGCGAACTCGACTCGGGCGGGACCGTTCACCGCGATCGCCCTCGCCGATCTCGAAGGACAGGTGGTCGCGTCCTCGACGAGCTCGCCGCTTCCGGAGAGCGTGCAGGATCAGGACGTCTTCCAGCTCGCCCTCGCCACGCACGACATCGTGGTCGGCGCGCATCCGGCGGACCGCCTGACGGACAGGCCGGGCGTGAATGCCGCGTATCGCGTGGTGAGCGAGAACGGTCGCGTGCTCGGCGTGCTGATCGTCGCGCTCGACGTGGGCTGGTTGAGCGAGGAGGTGGCGGGCGGGCTGCTGCCCGAGGGCAGCTCGCTGCTCGTGCTCGACGCGCGGGGCACGGTGCTCGCGGCCTCGCCCGCCCCGCAGCGCTTCACCGGCCGCGAGTTCCCGGACGTGCCGGTCGTGCACGATGTCCTCCGCCGCCGGGAGGGCGTCATCCGCGCGGAGGGCCTCACGGGCGTCGATCGGCTGTGGAGCTTCCAGCCGGTGCGGATGACCTCGGGCCGCGACCTGTTCGTGGCGCTCGGCTTCGAGCCGAAGAGCGTGTTCGCCGAGGCCGATCGCACGGCCCGCCGCATGGGGCTGGTGCTGCTGCTGGTCGCGGGAGCCACCGCGCTCGCGCTCTGGCTCTGGGCGCGGCGCGTGATCCTGCACCCGCTCGACATGCTGACGAGGGCCACGCGCCGGTTGCGCGAGGGGAATCTCGCCTCGCGCGCGGCGCTCGACACCACGGGCGAGCTGGGCGAGTTGGGCCGCTCGTTCGACGAGATGGCGGACAGCCTGCAGGCCCACGCCCGGGAGCTGAGCCTCTCGAACCAGACGCTGCAGGCCGTGCTCGCCTCGTCGCCGGTCGCGGTGATCGCGCTCGACCTCGACCGGAAGGTCACGATGTGGCCGCCCGCGGCGGAGCGCCTGTTCGGCTGGAGCGCGGCCGAGGTGCTCGGGCGCGAGGCGCCGTTCACGCCGCCGGAGCACGAGGAGGTGGCGCGCCGATACGCGGCGCACGCGGGCCGCGGCCAGGAGCTGACGGACGTCGAGTGGACCGCGGTGCGCAAGGACGGACGGCCGCTGCTGCTCAGCGTCTCGACCGCGCTCCTCATCGCGCCGGACGGCGTGCGCGGCCAGGTGTGCGCCATGGCCGATCTCACCGCGCGGCGCCGGCTCGAGCGCCAGCTCCAGAACGCGCAGAAGATGGAGGCGCTCGGACGGCTCGCGGCCGGCGTGGCGCACGGGTTCAACAACCTGCTCACCGTGATCCGCGGGGCGCAGGGCATGATCCTGAGCCGGCCGAAGCTCGACGCGGAGTCCCGCCGCGACGCGGAGCGGGCGCAGGAGGCCGCGATCCGCGCCTCGATGCTCACGACCCAGCTCATGGCGTTCGGATGCAGCCCGACCGCGCCGTCGCGTCCCGTGGACCTGAACGGCGTGGTGGCCGGCATGTCCCTGATGCTGCAGCGCGCGCTGGGCGAGGACATCGAGGTCCACCTCGAGCTGCGCGCGCATCCCGGCTGGGTGATGATCGAGCCGGATCAGATCGAGCAGGTGATCGCGAACCTGGCGGTGAACGCGCGCGAGGCCATGCCGCAGGGCGGCACGATCCAGATCGAGACCGGGAACCACGAATGTCCGGCGGACCCGGAGCGCCGCTGCCGGCCCGAATGTCCGGGGCCCTCGGTCACGCTCGAGGTGCGCGACACGGGGATCGGCATGGACGCGACGGTCCAGCGCCATCTGTTCGAGCCGTTCTACACGACCAAGGAGGAGGGGCGCGGCTCCGGCCTCGGACTCTCGACGGTCTACGGCGTCGTGCAGCGATGCGGCGGCGACATCGAGGTCTTCTCCGAGCCGGGCGAGGGCTCGACGTTCCGCATCTCCTTCCCGCTCGCTCCGGCTCCGCCGCCGGAGGAGGAAGGCAACGGTCATCCGCCGGGTTCGGGCACCCTGCTGCTGGTGGAGGACGACGACGCGGTGCGCACGCTGGAGCGGAGCATGCTCGAGCACCTCGGCTATCGCGTGCTCGCCACCGGGAACGGCCGCGAGGCGCTGGACGTCGCGAAGAGCCACGCGGGATCGATCGAGCTGCTCGTGGCCGACGTGGTGATGCCGGAGCTGAGCGGCCCCGAGGTCGCCCGTGAGGTGCGCCGCCTGAGACCGGGGATTCGCGTGCTGTATCTCTCGGGCTACGCCCCGGGGGAGAGCGTGCAGGCGGCGGAGGATCTGGACGCGCCGCTGCTGTCGAAGCCGTTCGCGCTGGAATCGCTGGCCCGCAAGGTCCGCGAGGCGCTCGCGGCTACGGCGCGGGAGTTGGCGAACTAGCAAGTTCCCGGCCCGCCCGCTTGCGCGCCGATCCGTTCACCCACTCGAAACCTCGGATTGTCCAGAGCCTGCGGAATCCGCCGGTCCGAGGCCGCGCGGGCGAGATACTCCGCGCCGCCGGGAGCCACCGAACCATCCAAAGCGGTGAGGCCGGCGAGGGCTCGCCATGCATCGCATCCCCGTCCTGACCGCCTGCGTTCTGCTCCTCGGCCTCGGCGCGCCGGAACGCGCGGGCGCCTCCGCCCACGGTGCCGCGCACGCGCAGGCGCGCTCGCTGCTCCATCAGGCGCTGGCGCGGCTCTCCGAGAACTCGATCGATTCCCGTCGAGTGGCGGTGCAGGCGCTCGAGGACGCGAACCGGCTCGCTCCGGAGGACGCGGAGATCGAGCTGGCGCTGGCCCGCGCCGACTTCCTCTGTGGATTCGTGCAGAGCGCGCGCCGGCACCTCGAGCACGTCGTCCGCACGCAGCCCGCGAGCGCCGCGGGGCACCTGGATCTCGGGCGCGCGTGGAAGCGCGCCTGGCTTCGATCCCTCGACAAGGGCTCGCTCCAGCACGCGGTCGAGGAGCTGGTGCGCGCGACCGTGCTCGACACGTCGAACGCGGACGCCTGGCTGGAGCTGGAGCCGCTGCTCGTGATGGAGGACAACGTGGGCGCGGCCTTCGTGACCGCGTTCCGCGCGGCGAAGGCCGATCCGGAGCGGCCCGAGGCGCTGCTCGCCGTGGCCTCGGCCTGCTGGCGCGTGGGTCTGGCGCACGACGCGGACAGCCTCTTCCGGGCCACGATCCCACGCCTGCGGCGCGCGGTGCGCGAGCGGTTCGAAGACGTGGCCCCGCTGGTGAGCGCGGAGGAGGCGGAGACGCTCCGACAGCTCCCCGAGGAGGAGCACGCGGCCTTCGCCGACCGATACTGGAAGTCGCGCGATCCCGATCCGCGCACGCCCGAGAACGAGGCGCGGCTCGAGTTCTGGTCGCGCGCCACGCAGGCATACCTGCTCTTCTTCGATCCGAGGCGCGACACCTGGGACGCGCGCGGCAACATCTACGTGCGCTACGGACCGCCGGCCGAGATGCGATACGACCCGCTGACGGAGCCGCACAGCTCCACCTTCGCGATCGGGAGCGACTTCCCGACCCACGTGCAGGTCTGGAGCTATCCGGCGCTGGGCATCACGGTGCGTCTCGACGACCTCACGCTGGACGACCGCTACACGCTGCCGATCGATCGCGCGCAGGCGATGGACCCGGCGGATCCGATGATCGGCGTCGGGACCCGGTAACGCTCAGCCCTCGAGCTTCGCCTCCACGCTGCGGATCTTGTCCTCGAGCGTCTGGTCGCGATCCGTCCGCGTGCCCACCCGGATCGTGGTCGACACCCGGGGCGCGCCCATCTCGTGGAGCTTGTCGTGACAACGCCGGACCGCCGCGAAGAAGACGTCCCACTCCCCTTCGACGTTCGTCCCGTAGGCGTGCAGCCGCGTGTGCAGCCCCGCCTGCGAGAGGATCCTCTCGCAGGCGGCGACGTACTTCGAGAGCGAGACGCCCACACCCAGCGGCACGATCGTGACGTCCGCGAGCACCTTCATGGCATTCCCCCTTCGACGAGCGCGCCCTTGCGGGCCGCGCGCCCGGACGAACCAACCCGGTTACTTCGGATTCTGTGTTCGCCAGTCGCGCGCGAACGCGCCGGCGAGCGCGTCGAGATCGACCAGCACCGAGTCGCGGAGCGCCGTGCGATACGCGCCCCCGAGGCGCTCCGCGCTCCAGGTGGCCGCGGAGACCCGCGCCTGCGGGGCGCTCGAGCCGGGCGTCGCCTCGAGCTGGACCATCTGCACGAGATCGAGCCGCGCGAGATAGGCGAACTGCTGCGCGGGCCCCATCGGCCGCGCGAACACGACGGAGACGCCGAGCACGGGCTTGCGCCGGTCCGCGGCCAGCTCCTTCTCGGTGAGCACGCGCACGCCGGCCCCACGCAGGAGCGACTGCAGGCGGCCCCTCACCGAGGGCCGCGAGACCGTGGCCGCGACCTCCGGGGCGAACGACTCGACCCTCAGGCCCACGCCCGCGAGCCCGTCGAGGCTCTCGGCCGCGCGCCGGGCGAGAGTGTCCGCGGGTGCCGTCGCGACGCGCGGCGCGGGCCGGCCCACGATCGTCCCCGGCGGCAACGCGGGGCGCCCGGCCGACGTGTCCGCGCGGACCCCCCTGCCCACGATCGTGCGTGGCGCCGGCCGTCCGATCAGCGTGTCCGCGCGCGCTGCGGGACGCCCGATCGCCGTATCGGCGCGGGCCGGAGCGGAGCGCGCGACCGAGTCCGCGGGCGCCGCGAGCATCACGGAGACCAGCAGCGGGAGCATCATCGCGCTCCTCCGCCGCGCGTCGCCGCCCAGTCCTTCACGAACTCCTCGACCTTCGCGTCCGCCGCGCGCATCGCCTGCGCGGGCGAGAGGTTCGGATCGGCGTCGGCGACGCTCCAGCTCTCCCAGAGGGATGCGGGAACCGCGCGGGAGGGAGTGGCGGGCGTCGCGATGGTGCGGACCTGCCGGCTCAGCCTCACGACCACGGCGAAGCCGTATCCGACCAGATCGCCCGAGAGCGGGGCGGCCGTGAGCCGGACGAACGTGATGCGGACGTCCAGCACGGCCTCCGAGTCGTTCGGGGCGCCGGTCAGCACACGAATGCCCGCGGCACCGAGCCGGCGCTCGGTCCGCGCGCGCAGGCTGTCGGGGGCGGCCTGGGGCGAGAGGTTCGCGGGGCTCACCTCCGCGCTCACCCGCACCGCGGAGAGGCCTGCCAACGCCGGCCGCGGCTCGGCCCGAGCCTCGATGCCGGACACCAGCAGCAACGCGCCGGCGGCGATGATGGAGAAGCGGTTCTTCCGCACCGTGGCCTCGTCGGGATGAGAGCAGGGACGATCCCGGGTGCGGCATTGTGGCAGCCGGCTGCGGATCGGGCAATCGGCCGCGGGCGCGCGGGGCTCCGCGGCGCGGGACGGGTCCTCAGCCGGCGACCAGCTGTCTCCGCGCGGCCCCGCGCGCCCGGGCGATCGCGCGATCGAGGCTGATCGGTCCGGCCCCGCCGGCCAGCAGGAAGAGGAAGACGAAGCAGAACAGCACGGCCAGCTCCCCCTTGTTCACGATGGGCCAGAATCCGTGCGGGAAGTGCGCCTTGAAGTACGCGACCGCCATCTCCCCCGCGGTGAAGAAGGCCGCCGCGCGGGTGAAGAGCCCGAGCAGGATCAGCGCGCCGCCCACGAACTCGATCCAGCCCGCGACGTGCAGAAGCGGAGTGAGCGTGGCGCCGGGCGGCATGCCGCCGAACCAGCCGAACAGCTTCATGGCGCCATGACACAGGAAGAGTCCACCCGCGACGAGACGCAGCAGCGAACGGGCGATGCCTTCGATCGAGTTCACTCGGTCTCCTCTCCTTTCGCTCGCGCCACCGGAGCTACGGACGGGAGGCGAGCAGCTCGTCCAGAATCGCGTAGCTCCTGTTCATCCCGCCCTCCGTGCCCGAGCGTATCATGGTGTCGCGCTCCTCGGCCCCATGGAAGAGCCGGCGCCGACTCGCGCTTGAGCCCGGGGCTCGCGCAAGACTAGACTACGTGTTTCCGTGCTCCTTTCCGGGCCCGATGGCTCGAAGCCGCGCGTCGGGCCCACACGAGAACCGGGACTCCGATCGCCCGACACGTCCGTGCGCCCGTCTCCGCAAAGCGTTCGCCTCAGACTTCTGGGCCTCGTGCTGCTGGCCGTCCTGCCGACGCTGGGCCTCGTACTCTACTCGGGCGTGGAGCAGCGGCGCCGCGCCGAGGAGCGCAGTCGCGAGCAGGCACGTCATCTGACGGAGCTGGCCTGCGTCAACATCGACGACGCGCTCCACGACGCGCAGGTGATGCTCGAGACGCTGACGCAGACGCCGGAGCTGCGCGAGGGGGACGCCGCCGTCTGCGAACGACTCTTCGAGCAGGTGCTGAACCGCGAGGCGACCCACGTGCCGCGCAGCCTGCACCCGGCGCGGATCGCGAGCCGACCGCTCGGGGGGGCGCGCGAGCCGGGCCGGCGCATGCCGTACGACGCGATCACGCTGGCCGACCTCGAAGGGCACGTCGTGGCGGCCTCGCCTCGCACCCCGGGGCGGACCAACGTCGCGGACCAGCCCTGGTTCAAGCTCGCCATCGCCACCCACACCTTCTCGTTCAGCGCAGACCCGCTCACGCGGGGCACGCAGCGGCCGGCGCTCGACGTGGGCTATCGCGCGCTCGGGGCGGACGGCCGGGTGCGCGGCGTGCTCGCCGTCTCGGTCGAGATGGACTGGCTCGGCGCCGCGATCGCGACCGACCAGCTCCCGGCCGGCGGCGAGCTGGTCGTGCTCGACTCCCGCGGCACGGTGCTCGCCCATTTCCCCGAGAGCGCCCGCTTCGTGGGCCAGCCGTACACCGACGCGCCGGTGGTGCACGAGGTGCTGAGCCGCAAGCAGGGCGAAGCGGAGGCCGCCTCGCTGGACGGCGCGGTGCGGCTCTGGAGCTTCCGGCCCGTGACCGTGGCCCCTGGCAGCGATCTGTTCGTGGCGCTGGGATTCACGCCGCGCGTGATCTACGCCGAGGCCGACCGCGGCACGATGTACCTCACGCTGGTGCTCGCGCTCATCGTGCTCACGACCTCGCTCGCCCTCTGGCTCTGGGCGCAGCGCTTCATCCTGCGCCCCGTGGACCGGCTCACGCGCGCGACGAGCCGGCTCCGCGAGGGCGACCTCTCGGCCCGCGCGCAACTCGAGGAGGTGGGCGAGCTGGGGGATCTCGGGCGGTCGTTCGACGCGATGGCCGACGAGCTGCAGAGCCGCGAGCAGGAGCTGCGCGCGAGCAAGCAGACCACCGAGGCCGTGCTCGCCTCCTCGCCGGTGGCGATCGTGACGCTGAGCCGGAGCGGGCGGATCACGCTGTGGACGCCGGCCGCCGAGCGCCTCCTCGGCTGGACCGCGGACGAGGTGCTGGGGCGCGAGATCCCGTTCGCCGCGTCCGATGAGGCGCCCGCGTCCGGAGGCCTGAGCGATCTGCTCGCCCGGGGAGCCCCGTTCATCGACCTCGAGTGCGCCGGCGTGCATCGCGACGGCCGGCCGCTCGAGCTGAGCGTCTCCTCGCTCCCGCTCACCAAGCCCGACGGCACGGTGACGGGACGCGTGCTGGCGATCGCCGATCTCACCGCGCGCCGGCAGCTCGAGGGGCAGCTCCGGCACTCGCAGCAGATGGAGGCGCTCGGCCGCCTCGCCGGCGGCGTGGCGCACGACTTCAACAACCTGCTCACCGTGATCCAGGGGCACTCCGAGTCCCTGCTCGAGAGCCCCGGGCTCGACGAGGCGGCCCGCCAGCAGCTCGAAGGTGTACGCCGCTCGGCCCAGCGTGGATCCGAGCTGACCCGGCAGCTCTTCGCGTTCGGCGGCCAGCAGACCAGCGAGCCGCAGATCGTCGACCTGAACGAGCTGGTGCGCGGGATGACCTCGATGCTGCGGCGCCTGATCGGCGAGGACATCCAGCTCGAGGTGAGCCTGCGCGCGGCGAGGGCGCGGCTCGAGGCGGATCCCGGCAAGATCGAGCAGGTCGTCACCTATCTCATCGTCCACTCGCGCGACGTGATGCCGCGCGGCGGACGGCTGGTGATCGAGACCGGCAACCGCTCGTGCACGCCGGACGAGATGCGCCGCTGCCGCGGCGGATGCCGCGGCACCTGCGTGACGCTCTCGGTGAGCGACACGGGGCCGGCGATGGACCCGGAGACCCTCGAGCACGTCTTCGAGCCGTTCTACACGGCCGGAGGCTCCCGCCACGGTGGAGGGCTCGCGCTCGCCGCGGTGAACGGCATCGTCGAGCAGTGCGGGGGCGAGATCCGCGTGGTCTCGGAGCCGGGTCGCGGCACCACGTTCCAGATCTACTGGCCGCTCGTGGAGGAGCCCGAAGGCGCGGCCGCCCCGGGCGGGGCCGTCCCGGAATCCGGATCGATCCTGCTCGTCGAGGACGAGCCGGAGGTGCGGGCCGTGGCGCGGGTCGCGCTCGAGAAGGCGGGCTATCACGTGCTCGAGGCGCGTCACGGCGAGGAGGCGCTCGCCGTGGCCGCGCGCGGGGATCACGCGATCCGGCTCCTGCTCACGGACATCGTGATGCCGGAGATGGGCGGACCCGAGCTGGCGCGACAGCTCCGCCAGATGATCCCCGGGATGCGCGTGCTCTATTTCTCGGGCTACGCGCCGGGCACGAGCGGACGGCCGGCGATCGCGCTCGACGCACCCTTCCTCGCCAAGCCGTTCCGGCCGAGGACGCTGATCGAGAAGGTGCGGGACGTCCTGGCGGGGTGATCGTCCTGCGCGGCGCCGCGCTCCCGCGATCGGCACTCAGCGCGGAGCCAGCGGGATCCTCGTGACGATACGGTCGCCGACCCGCGCGATCAGCGCGGAGAACGATCCCCGCGAGACGTGCCGCAGGGGCAGCACGCGGCCGCCGGCCGGGGTCACGTCCAGGAAGAGCGGCGCGGCCGCGTCCGAGGGCACGTCGAAGCGGGCGACGAGATCCACGCGACCGTCGCCGTCCAGGTCCACCGCGTCCTCGACACGGCGCGGCAGGGCGCCGGCGGGCGTCCAGGCGAGCTGCACGAAGCTCCGCGCGAACGAGAACGGCGCGCGCGGGACCACGGGCCGATAGACCACGATGCGATAGCCGGGCCTCGTGATCTCGCGGGCCGGCGGGCCGCCCGAGTACACGGGATTGATCCGCAGGCCCATGGCCGCGATCCCCTGCGTGAAGGCCCCGTACAGCACGAAGGGGCCCGCCAGCGCCGCGAGCGCCGTCAGCGCCGCTCCCGTGTAGCCCAGCACCGAAGTCAGTCGTGGCACGGTCGGGCTCCTCAGTGCAGCAGGGGCCGCAGGAGTTGCGCCAGCGATCCGGCGATGATGCTGCCGCCGAACAGCGTGGCGAAGCTCCAGGCGGGATAGAGGAAGAGCAGGCGCGCCGTCTCGGGCCGCGCCGCGATCGGCGTGCCCTTCACGTGCCAGACCGCGGCCTGCTTGGTGCAGGAGTCGACGCAGGCGCCGCACTTCATGCAGGAGATGCCCGGCCCGCCCGCGGTCACCGCCGCCTCGTCGAGCACCAGCGTGGGACACGCGCGCCGGCAGGCGACGCAGTCCGTGCACCGGCTGCGGTCGATGCGCACGTCGAACACCGTGAGCTTGTTGAAGAGCGACTGGAACGCGCCGAACGGGCACAGCAGGGTGCACTGGGTGCGCAGGCGCGTGAGCAGCGGCATCACCACGACGAGCCCGCCGAACAGCATGCCGAAGATGGCGAACTGGATCGCGGTCTGGGCCGAGCGCACCTCGGGGAACTCGGTGACGGCCTTGAAGGGGCAGAGCCACATGCAGTAGGTCGGCTCGAAGGTGGCCGCGGAGAGCAGCACGACCGCCGCGAGCACGCTCCACGGCACCCAGCGCAGGCGCGGCGGGAGGTCGCGCAGCTTCGCCTTTCTCGGCAGCGCCGCGAAGCCCTCCTCGATCCCGCCGAAGAAGCAGCCGAACGCGCACCAGGCCTTGCCCAGCACCAGCGTCGCCGCGAACCAGACGGCGATCATGGTCGCCACCGAATGGGGATTGCTCGCGGTGGGCAGGATCGAGCCGGGGAAGATGACCGTGCGCGTGAGCGCGGCGGGCACGATCAGCATGGGGATGGCGAGGAAGCAGAACGGCGTGTCGCCCGAGAGCATGCGCTCCACGGGGATCGACATCGAGCCGCGGAGCGCGTAGAGCTGGGCGATGAAGCCGATCGGGAACAGCACCCCGAGCGCGACGAAGAACACGCGCCGCCAGCGGTAGGTCCGCCGCGTCCGCACCATGAGGAAGAAGAGCGCCACCATGAAGGCGCAGGTGAGCAGCGCGGCCGCGCGCCCGGCGTTCTCCCGCAGGTCGACGGCGTGCGAGAACATGAGGAGCGCCCAGAGCAGCAGGGGCAGGGTGAGGAGCGCGCTGCGGCCGATGGACCGCGGCGCGGGCCGCGTCGTTTCGAGCACCACAGGATCAGCCATGGAGCCAGGCGCCTCCCAGGGTCAACCCTCCGAGGAGCAGATAATAGACGGCGACCAGCGCCGCCGACCATCGGGCCACGGTCGGCACGGCCGGCAGGCGGCGCAGCAGCGCGCTCCCCAGATACGGCAGGAACCAGACCAATGTTCCCGCGAAGAACAACAGGAAGAAGGCCAGCGCGCCCGGCAGGCTGTGACGCTCGGCGGCGCGCACGCCCGCCGCGACGAACGGGGGGCACAGGTTGAGTCCGGTGAGGAAGCCGAGCAGGACCGGGGCGAGGAAGCCGGACCTCGTGGTCGCCCGCCGGAAGATCGAGAGCCGCGCGCACGGCTCGGGACGACGCCGGGCGGGAACGGCGAAGACCAGCAGGGCGATCGCGAGGGCGATGTGCACCAGCCCGTACGCGAAGGCATTCGTGCGCGCGGGCAGGGGCAGCGCGAGCCCGATCGCCCAGGCGAGGCTCGCGAAGCCGAGATAGCCGACGAGCCGGCCGCCGAGGAACTGCGCGAGCAGCCTCGCGGTGCCGCGCCCGCCCTCGCCCGCCGCCGCGAGCCAGGGCAGCAGCACCGGGCCGCACGCGGCGAGGCAGACCAAGCCCGAGGAGAAGCCCAGCAGCGCGGGTTCCGCCAGATTTCCCAGCACGAACCAAGCCTAGCCCCGAGGCTCGACTCGCCGCCAGGGCGAAGGCGCGGCGCGGGAGTGCGCGCCGAGCGATCGGGGCACCCCCGCGCGAAGCGCATGAGTCCGGCGGGCGGAGCCAGGAGCGCGTGTGGTACCGTGGTTGTGCATGATCCGATCTTCCGCGATGCGATGGTCCGCTCCGCTGATCGCCGTCCTCGCCGCGCTCGCCCTCCGCGCCGCCCCGGCCGTGGCCGAGATCGAAACGCTCGACGAGGGCAGGATGATCATCTACCAGCACGGGAAAGCGGTCCGGGCCGAGGACTTCAGGATGGACCGCGACGCGGACACGCTGGTCGTGCGCGCGGCCAGCTATCTCGCGGCCGAGGCGCAGGGCGGCCGCCCGGACAAGACCATGGCGCTCCAGGTCGGGGCGCTCGACTACGCGTTCGTGCGCTACCAGTCCCAGCAGATCATGGGTTCCGACACGCTGCGGCGCGGCGTCGAGACCACGCCGGGCGACACCCTGTTCACGATCTGGCGCGAGGTCAGCGACCGCGGGCAGGGCGACCGGGCCGTGCTCCCCCCGGGCCGGCTCTACGTGCTCGACCCTCCGCTGTTCACGACCTTCACCTACATCGCCCGCACGCTGCACGGGAAGACCTTCGACCGGCGCCCGATCAACCTGCTGGTCCTCACCGCGCGCGACTCGCTGGTCGAGGTGGACGTGACCCACCAGGGGACCGAGACGATCCGCTGGGGCGCGCGGCCCGTGGTCGCGCGCAAGCTGCTCATGGCCGACACGAAGACGGCCTTCACGGTCTGGGTCGCGCCCGATGGCCGCATGCTGAAGCTCCAGCAGGTGGAGTCGGGCATCACGGTGGAGCGCCAGGCCCCTCCGCTCAAGCGCCGCGCGCCGCAGCCGAAGAAGTAGCCCCTCTACGCGCCTGCGCGGCGCGCCAGCCACTCGAGCAGAAGCCTCACGCCGAACCCCGTCGGGCCGCGACGCTCGTGCGGCCGGTCGGCCGAGGCCCAGCCCGTGCTCGCGATGTCGAGATGCGCCCAGCGCATCCCGCCCGTGAAGCGCTCGAGGAACCGCGCCGCGCTGCACGCCCCGCCCTCGCGCGGGCCCGCGTTGACCACGTCGGCGGTGTCGCTCTCGAGATCGCGCTCGTAGTCCTTCCACAGCGGCATCCGCCACAGGCGCTCGCCCGCCGCCTCCCCCGCCGCGAGCAGCTCGCCCGCGAGCGCCTCGTCCGCGGTGAACAATCCCGCCGCCGCGTGCCCCAGCGCGATCCCGATCGCGCCCGTGAGCGTGGCGATGTCGATCACCGTCGCGCCTTCCCAGCGCTTCGCGTACGCCAGCGCGTCCGCGAGCAGCAGGCGGCCCTCGGCATCCGTGTTCGTGATCTCGACCGTCGTGCCGTCCAGCATGCGGAGCACGTCGCCCGGCTTCAGCGCGCGGCCGCCCGGCATGTTCTCGGCCGCGGGCAGCAGGCCGACGAGACGCATGGACGGCGCCGCTCCCGCGAGCGCCGAGAACACGCCGAGCACGGCCGCCGCGCCCGACATGTCGTACTTCATCTCGTGCAGGTTCTCGCGGGGCTTGAGCGAGATCCCGCCGGTGTCGAAGGTCACGCCCTTGCCCACCAGCACCACCGCGGGCGCTTCGGCGCGACCACGGCGCTCCGCGCCGCGGTGCCCGCGGCCGCGCCGCGCGCGCTCGAGGACCACGAAGCGCGGCGGGTTCGCGCTGCCCCGGCCCACGCCGAGCACCCCGCTCATGCCGAGGCGCTCCATCGCGGGCACGTCGAGCACCTCGATGCGCGCCCCGCTCGCGCGCGCCACCTCGGCCGCGCGCGCGGCGAGACGCTCGGGCGTCAGGTCGGCGCCCGGCGTCCAGGCGAGATCCCGCGCGAGCAGCGTGCCCTCGGCCCAGCGCGCGCCCCGCTCGACCGCCTCGGCCATCGCCGCGGCCCGGGCGGGCTCCGCGTCCACGATCTCGACGCGCGTGAGCGCCGGAGGAGACGCCTTCGTCCGATACGCGCCGAAACGCCAGGGCCCGAGCGCCGCGCCTTCGGCGACGGCCTGCGCCGCGGCGGCCGGATCGAGCCGCTCGGCGCCGAGCGGCGTCATGATCACGGTGCGCGCGCGCAGATCACGCGCCTTCCGCGCCGCCGCGGCCGCCGCGAGCCGCACGCGATGGGTGGTCAGCTCCGCGCGGGGCCCGAGCCCCGCGACCAGGAGCCGCTTCGCGCGGAGGTTGCCGGGATAGAGCACCGCGATCTCGGCCGGCGCCCCGCTGAAGTCGCGCCGGGCGAGGAGCGCGGACACCGCGCCGCGGGCGGCGCGATCGATCGCGGCCACGGCGCCGGAGGGCTTGCGCTCGCCCTCGAGCACGCCGACGACGAGCGCGCCAGCCGGGCGCTGCGCGGGACGGCCGCGGCGAAAGACGATGTTCATGAGCGATCCTCCGGGCACGAGGGAACGAGACCGGGCGCAGAGTAGCCCACGGAGGCTCACGCGCCCAGCGGGTGGCGCGGGACGAGGGTCATCGTTCCGAGCGCGCGACCGTCCGCTTCGACTCGCCCACGACGGGGCGGGATCGGCGGGCGCGTCGTGTGCCACGGCGACGATCGCGGCGACCGCGCTTGCGTTCGAGCCGGCCCCGTCGCATCCTGCCCCGGTCCCCGGAGGGAGTCCGCGGCCCCCGACTCGGGCTGGTGCGGTCCAGGGATCGGAGAACTCGTTCGCCGAGATGGCGGGAAAAGGCGCCCGGAAGGATCCGGGACGGCAGGAGGAGACTCGAAATGCGTCATCGTCCGTGGATCATCTTGAGTCTGGCACTCTGTCTCGCAGCCCTGGTCGCGGGTTGCGCCAAGAAGCAGGCGGCACAGACGACATCCGCCGACACCACGGCCTTCGCGACCAATCCCACCGAGCAGGGTCAGGGCAACCTGACGCCTCAGGGCCAGGTTCCTCCGCCCACGACCCCGCCGCCGACCGAGACGGCTCCGACGCCGAAGCCGCACAAGACCACGCCCGCGCCCCACGCCAAGGCCCCGGCGGCCCCGGCGCCGACTCCCGGGATCACGGTCGCCTCGGGCACGGCGATCACGGTCACGCTGAACAGCGCGATCTCGTCCCAGACCGCGCAGGTCGGCGACACCTGGAGCGGGGTGGTCGCGGAGAACGTGAACGTGGGCGAGAAGACGGTCATCCCCGCCGGCAGCACCGTGAGCGGAACGGTGACGGACGTGAAGCCCGCGAAGAAGGGTGATCGCGCGATGCTCGATCTGGCCGTGGACGGCATGACGGTCGAGGGGAGCAGCTACAAGGTGCACGCGACCACGGAGGCGGTGATCGCGGGCTCGACACGCGCGCGGAACCTCGGCGCGATGGCAGGCGGGGCGGCGGCGGGCGCGCTCATCGGGCGCGCGGTGGGCGGAAGCGGCAAGGGCGCGCTGATCGGCGGGCTGATCGGGGGCGCGGCGGCCGGCGGCGCGGTGGCGGCTTCGAAGGGATACCAGGTCGTGCTGAAGGAGGGCACGAAGATCACCTTCAACACGAGCGAGGCCGTCGCGATCAAGCGCTGAGCCGATCGAGCCGCGCATGCGGGGCGGGGCCTCCTGGCTCCGCCCCGTTCGCGTGCGGCCGAGGTGTCCCCGGGCGGACTGTCCTCGTCGGCGGGTGACCCGGCGCGTACACCCCGCCTCCGTCCGCGCGAGAGCGCCCCCCGAGTTTCGCGCAGCTTGCGGCTTCGTGACGATGGCACATGCCGTGCTCGCTTACGATCTTCACGTCCCCGCCCGGGCCCTTTCATCCCCGCTTCGGAGGCATCCATGCGATCGAAGTTCCCGCTCCTCGTGCTCCTGCTGGCGGCCGGCGGCTTACTGGCCGGCTGCGGCACGAACCACCACACGCTGCTGAGTCCGGCCACGCCGGGGACCGGGACGTCCGCGGACCCGACTCGAGTGCTGCAGGCGATCTCCCTGGCGCCACAGGTCGTCGACGACGGACAGTTCGACGCCGACGAGGCGACCACGATGGACGGAGCCCCGGCAGGGAGCCTCGCGGCGACGCACCCGCTCCGCTTCTGGCGCACGATCACGCACGTCGAGCGCAGCTTCGAGTTCGCGTTCGCGGACAGCGACACGACCGGCCGGCCGACGACCGCGATCGTCACCGTGCACCGGCGGCTCACGGGAACGTTCAACATCCTCAGCGGCGTGCCGGGCACGGACAGCGTGCCGATGGACTCGACCCTGCGCGTGATCCGCAAGCCGCTCGACGACCGCTGGGTCCGTCGGCTGCTTCTGCATCGGCGCCCCGGGACGGACCGCTGGCGGATCGTGGCGACCTCCGCGGTCGAGGTGACGTCGAACAACGCGGTCACGCGGATCCTGAGCCTGAGGGTGCAGGCGGGCGTGATCGACACGACCATCACCGATCCGCTGGCCTTCTTCCATTTCCCGCGCCTGTTCGCGGTCGATCCCGGGAGCCAGGTGACGCTCACCGTGACCACGTCGCACAGCGACGACCTCGTGTTCCTCGTGCTGCGCGGTCACCGCTTCCGCTTCCACGACAACGGCGACGGGACGTACACCGGCGTGTTCCCCATGCCGCGGGCCGCGGCGCTCTGGCACGCCGGAGTGAACGCGCTCTCGCACGGCACGCTGTTCGACGACCAGGCGCCGTACGACTCGCAGGCGTGGCTCACGCCGTTCCTCGTGCGGCCCTGCGTGATCGCGAGCGAGCTGCCCTAGCGGGCTGCCCGGAGGGTTCGCGCGGAGCGGGCGGGTCGGGCACCCGCCCGCTTCGTCATTCGGAGGAAGGTCCGCCTTCCCCGGACGGGGGCGTCCCGCGCCGGCGGAAGATCTCGGCCCACTCCTCGATCTCCTTCTTCGAGAGCGAGACCGGCTTCTCGGGCTCCTCGCCCATCGCCGGCCCCAGCACGCTCGCGAGGAAGAGATCCGTGAGCGAAACGTCCGCGCCCATCGCGCGCGCGTGGCGGGCGATCTCGAGATCCGCCGTCACGACGGTGACGCGCATACCGTGTCCCAGGAGCTCCTCGACCAGCTCACGGATCACGTCGTCGGCCTTGAGCGGCGGCCGGGAGTAGCGGACCTCGACACGGCCGCCGCTCTCCTCCGCCTCCATGCCCTCGGCGCCGTCGAAGACCACGAGGAAGCGCGCCTCGCCGCCGCCCACGGCCCAGCTCAGCAAGTTCACGAGCTTCTCGCGCGACTCGCGCAGGCTGCGCTCGGGGCCCGGCCTGAGGAGCGGCGCCCGATGGATGAGGTTGTATCCGTCGACGATGATCACGCGCCGAACCATGAACGAGCCCCGCGGAGAAGAGTTCAGGGGGAACGCGGGAGACTATAGCGCAGACGCCGGGC
Source organism: Terriglobales bacterium (assembly GCA_035542955.1). GTDB lineage: Bacteria > Eisenbacteria > RBG-16-71-46 > RBG-16-71-46 > RBG-16-71-46 > JANXPZ01. Next base: position 2,699 of record DATKKO010000269.1, on the reverse strand, counting down.
GAGACCCGACGGGCAGGAGCCCGGCTCTGCCTGAGAACTCCCCGTGAATCGCGCCGCGGGCGGGTCCAGAATTCTCGGCCGGAGCCTAGGCGAAGGAGTGGCGCGCCCGAAGCTGCGTGAGGACCTGTTGCGCCTCCGCCGCGTCCAGCGCCAGCCCGAGCCGCACCGGGCGGCCCCGGGACTCGAAGGCGATGCCGCCACCGCGCAGGCCGGTGATCGCGAGCACGGCGCCGATCTGCTGCAGCGAGGGAGCGGGCTCAGCGAGCGGCGGCGGCGTGCCCGGCAACGTCATGGCCGCCAGCGCCGGCGCCGAGAGAGAGCGCAGCTTCGAGATGGAATCGAGCGCGTACGCGCGGACCCTGCCGATGCCGAGCACCTCGTATCGCACGGTGAGAGCGTCGCTGCGCAGCCGCACGCGCTCGTGGCCCGCCAGCATCCACGCGACGGCCCCCAGCGCCGTCGCGCCGCCGAGCGTCCAGAACGCGAGCCAGACCGCGAGGAACGCCCGGGCCGGGAGCGGCGCCGGCCCGAGCAGGCCGCGCACGGCGAAGGTCTCACCTGCGGCCCAGCCCATGAGCCACACCGAGAGGAACCCGATCACGAGCCAGTTCCGCGGCGCGGGCATGACGATCTCGAGCCCCTCGGGGCTGTCGTTCATCGTCACGCGGGAATCGGCTGCCAGCGGAACCGCCATGGCGCCGCGCTACCGGCCGCCGGTTGCGGTGTGCCGGATGGTCCCGCTGTTGCCCACGGCCCAGCCGCGGAGCGGGTCGACGAAGTAGACGGCGTTCAGGCGCACCTGGCTCATCACGACCTGCGGGGTCCACGTCTGCCCGCTGTTGTCGCTGCGGAGCACGGCGCCCTGTCCTCCGATCGCGCCGACGGCGTAGCCGACGGCAGCGGTCGGGAAGCACACGCCCCACAGATCGTAGTTGTTCCCTGCGTTCCGCAGCTCCCATTGGGCCGAGTCGGCGACCGCCACGGTGTCCAGCACCGTGCCGCGCAGGCCGACGATCTCGGCCGTCCACCGGTTCAGCATCCAGAGCGACTTGAGCGGCGCGTCCGTGAGCGACGGCTGCCACAGGAACCAGGAGGTGCCGCGATCGTGCGTGCCGAGAAGGCTTCCGTCCTCACCGATCGCCCAGCCATCCACGGTGCCCGCGAACTTCACGTCGTCGAGCTGGGGACGGTTGAGCGGAAGCAGGTAGAGCCGACTCCACGACTTTCCGCGATCGAAGGTGCGCATGGTGAAGCCGTTCGCACCCACGACCCAGCCCGTGTCGCGGGTGGCGAAGTGCACGTGCATCAGATTCTCGCTGGTGCGCGTGGACTCCGGTGGAACGCGCGTCCAGTCGATTCCGTCCCGGGTCTGCAGAACGGTGCCCGCGTCCCCCACGGCCCAGCCGTCGGTCGCGCTCGTGAACCACACGCCGTGGAGATTGAAGGTCGTGGGCCGCTGCCGGTCCCACGTGGCTCCCGCGCTCCGCGTCGAGAGGATCACGCCTCCGTCGCCGACGGCCCAGCCCAGACGTCCGGCGGGATCGAAGTACACCGCATTCAGATTCTCCGTGGCCCCGCTCAACTGGATGACCCACCCCGTCGTCGCCGGATTGACGAGCACGCGCGCGCTGTCGCGCAGTCCTCCGCCCGCGACGTAGACCCAGGCCGAGCCCTCGCCCGCCGCCCGGGCCTGGCCCGTGCTCGTGACCGTGACCACGCCGGGATCGCCGCTCGCCCACAGGAGCACGCCGGTGTACGGGTGTCCCGACGTGTCCACGGCCGTGGCGACGAAATGCAGGAACTGGCCGACCGTGAGCGTGTCGACGCGAGGCGAGATGCTCAGCGAATCAAGAGGCGGGATGACGGGCGCGACCAGACGCGCGCCCGTGCCGCACCCCGCGAGCAGGACGAGGACTCCGAGCAGAGGGACGAGCCGCTTCGAGATCGGATTCATCGCAGGCGCCACCGGGACGTGAGCCGGAGAGCGGACGGGGACAGCCGCCGCGTGAACGTAGCGATATTCGCAAATGTGAGGCCAGCAGGCCACCCCGCGGGCGATGCGAGTTAGCGCGCGCGGCCCATGCACGATGCGAGGGGGGCGGCCACATTCTGCGCGGCGCGGCCGAGCACCGGCCGGTTCCCGTGAGCCGCGCGGGGGGCCTCGCCCCGGACGGCAGCGCCGCGGCGGGGGCGGTTGAGCGGGGAGCGGGCATCCCGTAACCTCCCGCATCTGCCTCCGTCTTGCCCCATGGCACGGGGCGCTCGATCCCCGGGAGAACCCCATGCTCGACGTTCGCGACATCGTCAAGAGCTTCGATGACACGATCGTGGTGAACCGGGCCTCGTTCGAGGTGCGTCCCGGCGAGATCTTCGCCCTGCTGGGCCCGAACGGGGCGGGCAAGACCACGCTGATCCGCATGATCACCGACATCCTGAAGCCGGACTCGGGCGAGATCCTGCTCGACGGCCGCGCGGTGGACGGGGACACCCGGCGCGGGATCGGCTACCTGCCCGAGGAGCGCGGGCTCTACAAGCGCGTGCCCGTGATCGACGTGCTGGCCTACTACGGCCAGCTCAAGGGCCTCTCCGCCCACGACGCCCGGGCCGCGGGGCTCCGTCTGCTCGAGCGCATGGAGCTGGCCGAGTGGGCGGGCAAGCAGGTGCAGACGCTGTCGAAGGGCATGCAGCAGAAGGTGCAG
>DATKKO010000268.1:0-3475 GCA_035542955.1 Terriglobales bacterium | reverse complement strand
CAACGGCGAGGCGATCGTCGGCTCGCGGGTGGGCCGGTACCTCGATTCGCTCCGGGCGCGCTTCCCGGGACCCGTGGTGGCGGACATGCTGTGCCTGCTGCGCATCCACCTCGAGCTGTCGCTCGGCGCCAAGGGCATCCTGCTCGCCCGCTCGGCCGGCGTGCGCATCCCGGTGGACGAGCACCTGCGCGCGAGCTTCGAGGAGCTGCGCTTCCTCCAACGCTCGATCGGTCCCACCGGCAGGCTCGCGATCCAGCCGTTCCTGCGCACGAGCAGCCGCGACCTGTGGCAGCTCTACACGATCGGCGGCGAGGCCGCCTCCGGCGCGCCCGCACGCGACGCTCCACGCCGGGCCCGGCCGGGCCGAAAGACCCAGGAAAGGAGGCCGATCTCATGATCCACCTCACTCGTACGATCCGAGGACTCGCCCTCGTCCCGCTCGTGTGCGCCGTCGTCCTCGTCCCCGGCTGCGCCGGGCCCGCGAAGCTCGCCGAGCGCAGCGAGCAGAAGCTCGTCGGCGGCGATCCCATGCGCGCCTGGTCGCTCGCGACCAAGGCGCTCGACAAGGAGCCCGGCAACCGGCGCGCGCAGGACGCCGCCCTCGCCGCCGCGACCGCGATCGGGACCGACTGGCGGCGGCGCATCCGCGCCCTCGCCGACGCGGACACGATCCAGGCGGCCGATCAGGTGCTCGCCTTCCGCGATTTCCGCGTGGGCGCGGCGCGGTACGCCACGGTTCCCGTGGATTCGGCGTGGACCGGCACGGAGCGCGCGCTGTGCCGCGCCGCGGCCCGCGTGCACTACGAGTTCGCGACGGCGGCCCTGCAGGGGAGCCGGCCGAAGCAGGCCTGGGTGGGGCTCCAGGAGGTCCAGCGCTACGTGCCCGGCTATCGGGACGCCGCGCGCCTGAGCGCGAAAGCCTACGAGCAGGCGCTGACGCGCGTCGCCGTCGTGCCGTTCGGCGTGGCCTCCCCGCGCGGCACGCTGGGCCGCGACGTCTCGGATTCCTGGCGGGACGGCCTGTCGCAGGCCGTCGCTCCGCCGGCGGCGCGCTTCACGCGCGTGCTCCTCGGCGGCGACGTGGCGCGCGCGATGACCGTCTCCGAGCTCGACCAGCCCTCGCGCGAGAAGGCGGTGCGCGTCGCCGGGCGCGCGGGAGCCGAGCGCCTGGTCTGGGGCTGGATCGGCGGCGTGGACACGGACACGCGGACCGACACGTTCCGCGACGTCGTCTCACGCCGGGTGAAGCACGAGGACGACCAGGGCCACGAGGTCGTGGAATGGGTCGACGTGCCGATCCTCGTCGTCGCCCGCCTGCGCACCGTGACCGTGGACCTGCGCACCGAGCTGATCTCGACCGCGACCGGCGCGACCCTCGCGCACCACGAGGATCGCCCCACGGTGACCGCGCGCGCGCTGTGGACCACGTACCTGCCCGAGGGCGACCTCGACGACTACGCGCTCGTCTCCGAGTCGCGGCGCCACGCGGATCCCGAGCGCGCGAAGAAGGTCGAGGAGCGCTGGCACGCGGTGGCCGGCGAGGGCACTTCGCTGCGCCAGGTGTTCGAGGCGCGGCGCTCGACCCGCGAGACGCCGCACTACCGGCGCGAGTCGCTGCGCGACTTCGTCCCGGGCGCGCGGCGCTTCGTCTTCCTCGAGGAGCTGCCGCCGGCGGACGATCTCGCCCTCGCGGCGCTCGTCGACGCCTGGGGTCCGCTCCGCGACGACCTGCTGCGGCTGGACGGCGTGGACGAGGTCGACGTCGGTCTGCCGGACGACTGAGCGGGCTCGTCGCCGCACGGCTCGCCGATCCTCCGGATCTCGAAGGGCGCGCGATCCGCGATGCCGAGGAGGCGCTCGCGGCTCACCCGGATCGCGCGCTCCCCGCGGTCGCAGCCGATCCAGCGGCGGCCGAGCTTCTCGGCGACGGCGAGCGTGGTGCCCGAGCCGCAGAAGAAGTCCGCGACGAGGCCGCCCGGATCCGAGGAGGCGCGCACGATGCGGGCGAGCAGGCTCTCGTTCTTCTGGGTGGCGTAGCCGGTCTTCTCGCGCGAGAAGCTCCGGATCTGGATCGAGTCGAGCGACGCGTCGCCGGCGAGGGCCGACTCCGAGGGATTCGCGTTCCACACGTCTTCGATCGGGTACCCCCGCCCGGGCCGCCCGCCCCCGCGCCGCGCGTAGCCCGGCGGATACGGCAGGTACTCCTTGTGGAACACGAACCGGCGCGGGTCCTTCACGTAGTAGAGGATCGTGTCGTGATTGCGGACCCAGTTCCGCGCCGCGCTCTTGTACCCCGAGATCCAGCCGATCCGCCACACGATCTCGCGCTGGAACGAGCCCGCGCCGAACAGCTCGTCGAGCACGACCTTCACGTAGTGCGACACGGTGGCGTCGAGATGGACGTAGAGCGAGCCGCGCGCGGAGAGCAGATCGCGCATGAGCGCGAGCCGCGGGGCGATGCTCGCGAGATAGCCGCCCGGTCCCGCGCCCAGGGGATCGCGGAACGCGATCTCGTCCGCGGCCGGCGCCGGCGTCCCCGGCCCAGGCCCGCCCGCTCCGCCGCGGAAGGGGAAGTCCGCTCCCGTGCCGAAGGGCGGATCGACGTAGACGAGATCGATCGCGCCGGCGAAGCGCCCGAGCAGCGATCCCATCGCGACGAGGTTGTCCGCCCAGAGGAGCTGGTTCACCCAGCGCGAGCCGCCCGCTCCGTCAGCCGGCCGCCCGTCCCGCGCCCCGCTCGTCTGATCCGCGCGCGCGCGCCGGCGCCCCGCGCCGGCGGGGATCGCCTCGAGCAGCTCGGAGGGAAGCGCGATCCGCGGCGGCTCGGCGCGCCGCCCGCTCGCGTCGTACTTGCCGGGCCAGAGCAGCTCCGTGCGGGAGATGTCGAGAACCCGCCTCACCGGAGGATGACGAATTCCATCGGCTCGAGATCGAGCCGCACGAACCGGCTGGCGTTCCCGGGATCGGGATGCCGCAGGATCGGGACCTCGTCCCCGCCCCCGTCGCCGCTCCGGTAGAGGATGCGCATGCTCTCGGACGGGCGCCGGAGATCCGCGTCCACGATCACGTGCTCGGTCCGCCGCGCGCTCGTCGAGGTGTTGTACGCGACGAGTACCTCGTGGTCCGCGGCGATCCGGGAGAACGCCAGCACGCACGGTTGCTCGCGCGGCAGCGCGAAGCTGCGGCCGTCGGCCGAAGTCTCGCGGAAGTACATGCGGCCGAAGCGGAGCGCCGGCTGCTCGCGATGGATGCGGGCGATCGCCGAGATCCCGCGATAGATCGCGCAGTCCCGGTTCAGCTCGTCCCGCGCCGGATCGTCGAGATCGAAGAGCGGCTGCCGGACGTACTCGTCCCCCGGCCCCTCGCCGCTCAGCCCCTGCTCCGTGCCGTAGTAGAGGCAGGCCGTGCCCACCGCGCAGATCAGGTAGCCGGCTCCGCCGATCACCTGCCGGTCGTAGGCGCCCGCGGAGAAGCG
>DATKKO010000267.1:0-2099 GCA_035542955.1 Terriglobales bacterium | reverse complement strand
CCTGGGTCCGGACCTTGCTCATGATCCCGTCGGCGATGGCCCGGTCGCTCATGCCGTAGAGCGTGGCGAAGAAATCGTGGACCTCGCGCCCGACGTCCAGGCTGCGGAACCGGTCCGGATAGAGCGTCTTCGCCATCCACGTCATGCCGAGCAGCCAGCGCGGATCGGGCGTGTCCCAGCCGTAGACGTCCGCGGGAAAGGCGTGCAGGCGGCCCGTGCGCACCGCGCGCAGCGCGCGCCACTGCGGATCGGCGGCGAGCCTGGCGAGCACCCGCGCCGGATCGAGCGTGTGCCAGATCACGAGCACGATCGCATCGGGATCCCAGCGGGCGATCTGCTCGAGGTTCGTAATGGTCCAGCCGTTCGTGGGCTCGGCCGAGTCGAGCCAGACCGGGCGGCCGCCCGCCGCTTCGACCTCGATCGTCTGCATCCAGGGCCGGGCCGGCACGCGCACCGCGGCCGCCCCGCCGCGCTCGTTGTACTCGGCGACCAGCACGCGCGGCCGGCGCTCTTCGGGCACGTTCCTCCAGCCCTGCCGGATGCGGGCCAAGCGTGAGTGGTAGTAGGCCGTGATCTCCCTCGCCCGCCCGGGCTGGCCGAGCAGCGTGCCGAGGTTGGCGACGTCGCGATCGAACTGCTCCGGCGTCTCGAGCCCGAGATAGACGATGGGCACGCGCACCTCGGCCAGCGTGGCGCCGGTCGCTTCGGCCGTGTTGGCCTTCATCAGCACGAGATCGGGGTGCAGCGCGGCGATCTGCTCGGGTCCGGGACTCGTGAGCCCCGCCTTCCGCGCGAAGCTGGAATCCACGAGCGGAAGGAAGTCGCTGCCGCTGCCGCCCCGCGTCTCCAGGCCCACGAGCCGGCGCGAGACCCCGGGAAACAGGTAGAGCAGGTCCAGCGCCATGTAGGGCCCGCGCCCGATCACCACGATCCGCTGTGGGGACTGCGCCAGCTCGACCGTGCGGCCCGCGGCGTCCACGACGCGGATCGGCGCCGGCGTGCGGGTCGCGACGGCCGGCGGAACGAGGAGCGCAGTCGTGAGCGAGACGAGAAGGAGCGCGAACGAAGCGACGCGAATCGGGCGCACGATCCTCTCCTGCGTGGAATCGGGGAGCGGGGTACCCGGCCGGCGACGTCGGCCGGGTCCGGGCGCGCGGCCCCTCCGCTCGTGTTCGGATCAAACGTCGCAGGATAGCAGGCGAGGGGCCGAGAACAAGCGAGGCGCGGAGCTCCCTTTGCGCGACACGGCTCGCAGGCCCGCGCACGTTGCGTTGGACGGGCGCATGCCGCATGGTGTGCCCCGCGCGGAACGCATGCCTTTGCGCGTCACGACCGTGAGCGCCGCGGCGGAACATCTCGACCCAGCTCTCATTTCCCCGGAGCGAGCGCATGGCCTGGTCTCCAGTCGAGCGTCGGGTGATCGAATCGTGGGCCGGCCTCGGGCTGCCGGCGGGATCGCGCATCCTGCTCCTGAGCGATCGCGATTCGCGATGGCCGGCGCTGCTCGGCGAGGCCGGGCTCGAGGCCGAGTGGCACGATGCCGCGGAGCCTCTCCCGCGCGCGGATCGTCGCTTCGCGGGCGCCATGGTCGCGGGCGTGCTCGAGACGAACGAATGGGACCGCTGGATGGTGCAGCAGGCCGCCGCGCGTCTCGAGCCGGACGCGCCCGTGGTGCTCGTCACCCGCAACCTGACGAGCCTCGCGAGCCCGGGCGACGCGGCCTGGCTCGCCGGGCGGATCGTGCGCGAAGCGGCTCCGCGGATCCTGCGCCTCGCGGGCCTCGGCCGCACCGCGGCTCCGAGGCGCTTCGCCGGGCGGCGCTACGGCGCCTCACGGCTCCGCGGGCTGCTCGATCGGCTGGGCTTCGAGATCGAGCGCTTCGAGGCCGCGGGCGCCGGATGGACCGCGCCGCTCGCGGCGCTCGCGCCCGGTCAGGCTCGCGCGCTCGCGCGCTTCTGGGTCGTGGTCGCGCGGACCCCGCGCACCGGCGTGCTCGGCGGCTCGGTGCCGCTTCCGCCCTGCCGCGAGCACGTCCCCGCGTTCGAGCGCGAGCAGGCGCAGTTCCTCGCCAACCGCGAGACCTGGGCGTGGCAGCACCC
>DATKKO010000266.1:0-7959 GCA_035542955.1 Terriglobales bacterium | reverse complement strand
ACCCCGGGGACATGGCGATCAGGGGCGAGGAGGCTCCCCAGCCGGGGCCAGGGGCCCGCCCTGCGCGCTCTTCTCGGGATGGCGCAGGCGGCCCTCCAGGCGCGATGCCGACGCGCGCCAGAGGGAGTCGAGGTCGGCCGCGGCGCGGTAGGCGGCGAGCGCGTCCCAGGGCAGTCCCCATACCTCGAGGTGCTTGCCGCGATAGGCGCAGATCAACGCGCGCTCCACGCGATCGCGCGAGATCCGCTCCGCGCGATCGAGCTGCGCCTGGCTCTCGAGCTCGAGGTGGACCTGCTCCCAGCTCGAGCGCGCCGCCCGCGTGATCCGGCCCAGCCTCGGGCGCGTGCCGATCGCGGCGTCGTTCAGCATCCACGAGTACTCGAGGTGCACGCGGGCCGGCGCCTCGGGATCGCCGGCCGCCCTCCGGAAGTACGGCAGGCTCGCCGTGGGCTCCGGTCCGCCCATCAGCTCGAGCGCGCGCCGGTACGCGGCCGGCGGGCTCAGATCGCGCGCGTCGTCCCGCGTCGCGGGCGGCGCGACCGAGAGCGCGGCGAGCGCCAGCGCGAGCGCTTTCGCGATCAACGGGGCGCCCCCGTGCCGGTGGTCCCGGGGCCCTCGGCCGATCTCAGCAAGGTGAGGAACTCGTCCGTGCGCCGCGCGAGATCGGGCCGGCCCGGCAGGATGGACTCGGCGCGCCGATACGCGACGAGCGCGTCGAGGGGCAGGCCCCAGGTGCGCGCGAGATCGGCCCGGCGGATCTCGACCAGCGCGCGTTCGCGCGGCTCGGGCGCCATCTGCGCCGCGATCTCGAGCTGACTCATCGCTTCGCGGATCATCGCGATCCGTTCCCAGCTCGAGCGCGTGACCGCGCACGGGGCGCCCGCGCGCGAGCCGATCTCGAACGACGCGTTGAAGAGCGCCGTGCCGTAGTCCGCGTGAAAGGCCCAGAAGTCGACGGGCGACTCGAGCGCCCGGCGCAGATGCGGGAGGCCCTCGAGGTGACGGCCCCGCTCGCCGAGCGCGACCCCGGCGCGATACTCGGCCCACGCGCTCTCCGGGCTCACCACGGGCGGGGCGGGCCGCCGCGCCAGGAAGCGCCACGCGAGCGCGACGAGCGCGAGCGCGATCACGCCGGCGATCGCTAGCGTGACCCGGCGTGAGCCCCGCCGCGGCCGAGCGGCCGGGCCGCCCGCACCTCGGGCGCCGCGCTCGGCGCGCGCGGAGCGGCGCTTCCCGCTCATGGCGCCTCGGCTTCGAGCCGCACCTGCGCGCGCACCGTGCCCGGAGGCGCGAGCACGACGCGCTCCCACGGGCCGCGCAGCAGCGGGGCCGGGAGCGAGCCCGCGATCCGCGTGCCCGGCGGAAGCGTGAGCGCGGTCCACACGGGCACGGGGCTCCAGTGCCAGTCGGCCCGATCGCCGCGGCGCTGGAACTCGAGATCGAGCAGCCCCCATCGAGTCGGAGCGCGCTCGATCTTCCCCGCCTGCCACCAGCGCGCGCGGGCGCCGAGCGTGAGCTGGAGCGTGTCGCCGTCGTCGAAGACGAGCGCGTCCCGGACGAGTCCCGCGAGAGCGGCCGCGGCGGTGGCGTGGGGCGGCAGGTTCTGCCCGAAATCACGGCTCGAGCGCGAGAAGAACTCCGCGCCCGCGCCGCTCCCGGTGCGCCAGCGGAGCATGGCGGCGAGCACGCTGTCGGCCGACTCCGGGCGCCCGGCGAGCAGCGCACGGGTGCCGAGATCGGCACCCACGTAATACTCCGCCGAATCGGCCGGGCCGTAGGTGGCGAGCCCCGCGCCGCCGGCGAGCGCCCACACCCGCCGCGCGAGGGCGGCCATGTGCGGGTCGTCCGCGCGCAGCACGCCGCAGGGCGACGCGACGGCGAGGTTCCCCCAGTCGCGTCCGATGCCCTGCCACGAGGGCGGCACGTCCTCGCGCCGGGTCCGCTCGAGCGCCGCGAGGAAGTCGGCGAGGTAGCGCGCGCGCGTGCGCTCGACCCGGGCCGCGTCGCCGGCCCGGCCCGCGGCGCTCAGCAGCCGCGCGGCCGAGCGATATCCGGCGATCGCCCAGGCGTCGTTGCCCACGAGCTGCGCGCGCACGAGCTCTCCGTCCCGCGGATCGCCGTAGGGCAGCATCGCGCCGAACTCCCAGCCCGACGCGCGGCCGAGATCGCGCTGCCACTCGATCCAGCGCCAGGCGCGCTCGGCCAGCGCCGCGAAGTGCGCGACCGAATCGTCCCGCGCCGGGCGCAGCAGCGCCTGCTCGAACGCCCACAGGGCCTGGCCCGTGCCGTCGAGCTGGCCCCGCTGACTGAGGAACACGCCCTGCGGCCACTGGAGCCCTTCGAAGCCGGCGCACAGCTCCCGCGCCTCGCGCGTGTAGCCGAGCACCGCGAGCGCGCGGATCGCGCGCGCGCCGTCGCGCAGCCAGACGTCGTGGTACTGGAACGGATTCCCGATCGGCACCCAGGCCGTCCCGCGCCGCTCGCGCAGGCAGAGCAGCGTCACCTCGCAGGCGCGCAGGGCGGATTCCACCTCGGGATCGCCGAGCGAGAACGTCGCGCCCCGCGCGACCTCGGCCGTCCAGTGGCGCCGCGCGTCCGCGATCACCCGCTCGTGCGGGGTGCGCGCCCGGCGCGCCAGCTCCGTGCCGGTCAGGGCATAGGCGGGCAGCACGAGCCGCCCGACGCCGGACGAACCGGGGCCGAGCGTCCACTCCAGCACGATCTCCGACCCGCGCGTCACGAGGCTCGCGCGGCCGCCCGCGGGCTTCGCGCACCAGCCCTGCGCCGTGTCGGGGCCGGCGCTCGTGGCGAGCCGGCCCGGAGCGGCGATCGACTCCGGCGCGTCGAACGCGACGAAGGTCGGCGAGCGCGGCGGCTCCACGCGCACCGCGAGGCGCGCGACGCGCTCGGCCGCGGCGCGGTTCGTCGCCCGGATCTCGAGCGAGACGACGAGGTTCGAGTCGCGCGGCGCCCGACCGGCCAGGCCCGCCGCCTCGAAGTCCCAGCGGATGTCGCCACCCATGCGCCGCCAGTGCGCGACCGGGAGCCATCGATCCTCGAAGGCGATCACCCGCGGCGCGGGCGCGGTGTCCGGCCCGGCCGTCGGCAGGAGGCGCACCACCCATTCGCCGTCGTACAGGTCGCCCTCGGGCGTGATCTGCCAGGAGCGCGTGGCGCCCGGCCACATCAGGGCGGCCGTGGAGCGCGCGTAGGCCTCGGGCATCGAATCGGGATCGAACGCCCGCGCGGGCGGCGGCTCGCGGCGCGCGCACGCAGGCGCGAGCAGAACCGCGATCAGCAGAACGACGGCGGGAACGCGGCGGAATGGGCGGCTCATCGATCTTCCCTCGACACGGGCTGCGGTCGCCCCGCACGGCGGGGGCATGACCGCGGAACGATACACGCAGGCCGCGGCCGGCGCGAAGGACCCTCCGCGCGCCCGCGTTTCGGAGCGGGGCCGCCGTTTCGCGCCCGGCAGGGCTTCCGTTATGCTTCCCGCGTCCGCCCCCGCAGGAGAACGCGTGTTCATCGAAGAGTACCTGCAGGAGCTTCGCCGCGAGCGCTTCGCGCCGCGCGCGATCGCCCGGTACGCGCGGCGCGCGGCCGCGCGCGCGCGGGAGGCGCTGGTCGCGAATCCGGGCGCGGTGCGCTCGCTCTGGAGCCTGGCGCTCCTGTTCTTCGTCGCCACGTTCGCGGGGTCGGCCGCTCTCGCGGTGTGGGACGATCGCCGCCTCGCGGTCGGCTTCTTCGTGGTCTCCACCCTGTCCATGCTGCCCGTGTTCGGGCTCGTCACCCTGCATCTCGATCTGCTGCGCGATCGCGAGGGCTTCCGGCTCTCGGCGGTCAACCTGCCCACGTCGTTCACGCTGCTCCGGGTCTGTCTCGCGCCGGCGATCGCGATGTTCCTGCTCCAGCGGCACTTCGCGCTCGCCCTGTCCGGCTATCTGATCGCCGAGACCTCGGACGTGGCCGACGGCTGGCTCGCCCGCCGGCTGAACCAGATCACCCGGCTGGGCACCGTGCTCGATCCGATCGTGGACATCTTCTTCAACGTGGTCGTCATGAGCGCCCTGTTCGCGAGCCGGCTGATCCCGCTGTGGGTGATCGGCGTCGCGCTGCTCCGCTACGCGATCTTCCTGATCGGCGGCGCGTGCCTGTACCTGCTCGTCGGCCCCGTGCGCGTCCGTCCCACGTTCTTCGGCCGCCTCAGTGGCGTCGTGATGGTGGCGCTGATGAGCCTGCTCATGCTCCTCCATGTCGTGCACGCGCCCTGGGTCGAGCGCGTGGCGCCCCTCACCGTGGTCGCGCTCGGCAGCCTGCTCGTCGCCGCGGTCGGCCAGGTGATCGCGCTCGGCTGGTACAACCTGCGGATCATGCAGGGCGCGGCGCGCGCGCAGGGCAGCGTGGTGGGGGACGTCCGCTGGGGGCCGCGTTGAGCGATCCGCCCGCTGGGCGCGAGGTCGGACCGCATCCCTCCGGGGTTTCCGCTCCGAGTTCGACCGCGGCGGAGCCCGCGCTCTCGGGCGCTCTCGGGACCTTCTCACCGAGCGAGGTGCTCCAGCTCCTGCAGCTCGCACAGGCCACCGGCCGGCTCGAGCTCGCGCGTCCCGACGCCCGCGCGGCCCCGGCTCTCGAGACCGTGGACGTGTTCTTCGAGGACGGTCGCCCCGTGTTCGCGCGCACGAGCGGGGTCGCGGTGCGCACCGGCGAGATCCTGGTCCACCGCGGACACGCTTCGCGCGAGGCGGTCGAGGCGGCGCTGGAGATCCAGCGCCGCGAGCCCGGCCGCCGCATCGGCCGGGTGCTGCGGGATGCGGGCGCCGTGCCGTTCGAGCCGGTGGCGCGGGCCGTGCACGAGGGTCTGCGCCGGATCCTCTACGGCGTGCTCCTCTGGCGCGAGGGCCGCTTCCACTTCTTCGCGGGCGAGCGCGCCCGGGACAACGACCTGCCGCTCGATCTGGATCTCGACCGCCTGATCCTCGAGGGCCTGCGGCTGGCCGACCAGGCGAGATCGGGAGCCTGACCCCGACGATCCGGGCATTCCGCGCGGGGGACGCCCGGGCGGGGACCGCCTGCTCCCTCCGGGTCGCGCCTCAGCGAACGACGGCCACGCGCCGCACCAGCTCGCGGCCGCCGACGGAGAGCCGCAGGAAGTACACGCCCGGCGGCACACGGCCGTGCCGGCCGTCGCTCAGGTTCCAGCGCGCATGGTGGCTCCCTGCTGCCGCGAGTTCCGAGGACAGCGTCTCGACGAGACGCCCGTTCGCGTCGTGAACGGTGAGCGTCGCCGGGGCCGGCGCATCCAGCGAGTACGCGATCTCCACCGCCCGAGCCGCGGGATTCGGCCGCGGGGGCTCGAGCGTCGATCTCGGCGAGCCCGCAACGGGAACATCGAGGGACGGCGAAGACACCAGGTCGAGGAAATCGATCCTCGTGGCTCCGCTCGAGCCGAGGCGCACCAGCCGCACGTTGTAGTTGCCACTCGGAAGCCGGATGAAGCCGGACGACTGGACCCAGTCGTAGATGGCGTCCGTTCAGGTGAGCCCGAGACCGGCCGGCGTGGTCAGGGTGTCGGTGGCGACCGGTGACTCGCTCCCGGCGGGAAGGAACAGGATGGCGAAGCGGCGGACGAGCCTTGCGAACCCGGCCGAACGCAGCGAGTCGCGGAAGACGAAGCTCGAAGGCAGGCTCAGATTCCACTGGATGTAGTCGCCCTCGTGGTCCACCCCGTCCACGGCGAGCCCGCCACGCGCGGCCCCGCAGGCCACCGTCACGATGGAGGTGCCGCCCGTGTTCTGCGACGCGGTGTAGCTCTCGGCTTCGAGTGGCACGGTGTCCGTGGCTGCCGCCACGCCGGGAATCGTCAGCGTGACCAGAAGGACGAAACCCAGAGCGGATCCGATGCGAGCAGGGGAAACCGCGGGCTGGCGCTCGCCGGAGCCGGGGGATGTGGTCGTCATGGTGGGACCTCCTCACTTAAGCAAAGGGCCTGCCTCCGAGCTGACCCCTGCTGGCTGCAATCCACAGGGCCCTGGGAACACGTTCGAGAAGCACGGCCGCTGCCATCCAGAGCGGTCGGTGGCTGTCTTCGTGAACATCGCGCGTCTCGTCCGCTGATCCAGCCGCCTGACCGGGAATCCGTGGCCGAATCGGCCGCGACCGTTTCGTGGGTCTTCACGCCCACGCCCTCGGCGGGCGCGCCCAAACTTGCCGCACGGCGCCCCGGCCCCTACGCTGCCCCCCAAGCGATATCCGTCCCTTCCCGATTCCCCAGAATCCCGTGATCGATCTCCGCCTCCATCTCTCCCCCCATGCGCCCTGGCCCGGGCTCTTGCTGCTGAGCGCTCTGGTCGTGCTGCTCGGCGCCTGGATCTACCGCATCGCGGTGCCGCCGCTTCCGCGCTGGGCCCGCCGGCTGCTGCCCGCGCTGCGCGTGATCGCGCTGCTCGTGCTCGTCTGGCTGCTCGGCCAGCCCGTGCTCGACCGCACGGCCGGGGGCCGGCCGCGGGTGGTCGTGCTCGTCGACCAGTCGGCGAGCATGGACCTGCCGGTCGCGCCGGGCGGCGAGCCGCGCTCGCGCGCCGCCGCGCGCGCGGCCATGGCGCTCGAGCGCGCTTGGCGCGGCCGGGCAGCGATCGAGCTGTTGCGCTTCGATTCGCGGCTCGAGGCGGACAGCGCCCATTCGGGCGCGGGACGCGGGGTCACCGCGCTGGGCGACGCGCTCGAAGCGCTCGCCTCGGGAGCGGCGGGCCAGGGCGCGGGCGCCGTCATCGTGGCGAGCGACGGCGCCGTGAACGCGGGCGACGATCCCGTCACCGCCGGACGCGCTCTCGGTGTGCCCGTGCACGCGATCGTGGTGGGGCAAGCCGGTCCCGATCGCGTCGTGACGGAGGTCGAGTCGCCCGATGTCGCGCGGGTTGGGCGCCCCGTCACGGTCGAGGTCCGTCTCACGAGCACCGAGGAGCGCGGCGTGCCCATGACCGTGCGCCTCACCGGCGACGGCCGTGAGCTGGGGCGGGCCACGGTGGTCGCGCCGGGGAGCGGCGCCGAGGCCTCGGTCGTCTTCCACGTCGTGCCCGCGCGCGCGGGGCTCGCGATCTGGACGGCCTCGGTGGACTCGTTGGGCGGCGAGCTGACCCCCTCGAACAACGCGCGCGAGATCGCGCTCGAGGTCGCGCCCGGACGTCTCGGCGTGCTGATCGTGAGCGCCGGACTCAACTGGGATCTGACGTTCCTGCGTCGCGCGCTGCTCGGCGATTCGAGCTTGGCGGTGAGCACGTTCACGCGCGAGCGCTCCGGCTGGCGGGCCGACCTGCCCGGACCGCACGGCGTCGAGCGGGACGTGCGCGGCGACGCGCCCAGCGCGGCCGACCTGCGGGGCGAGACCGTCGTGATCCTCGACGCGCTGGCGCCGCCGGACGTGAGTCCGGCATTCGATCGCGGGCTCGCGGAGTTCGCGCGCTCGGGGGGCGGCCTGCTGCTGCTCGGCGGCCCCGCGCCCGGCATCTCGCGCTTCCGCTCCGGGACGCTCGGCACCGAGCTGGCCATCACGCTCGATCCGGCCGCGGTGGGGCGCGGGGGCCATCCCGCGCCCGCGCCCGAGGCGCACGATCTGCTCGCCTGGGACGATGACGCGGCCCGCGGCGGGCGCGCCTGGCGCGCGGCGGCGCCGCTCACGGATCTGGTTCCGGTGCGGCCCGGGCCGGGCGATCGCGTGCTCGTCGGCTCCGCGGGCGACGGTCCTCCGCTCTTGTTCGCACGGCACATCGGCCGCGGGCAGGCGCTGTTCGTGAACGGCACGGGCATCTGGCGCTGGTCGCTCTCCGGGGCCGACGAGCTGACGGCCGAGCGCGGTCGCACGCTCTGGCGACGGCTCTGTCACTGGCTCGCCGAGCCGGTGCAGGCCGAGCCGCTGCGCGTCCGGCCCGAGCGCTGGCTCGCGGCCGGAGGGGAGCCGGT
>DATKKO010000265.1:0-9049 GCA_035542955.1 Terriglobales bacterium | reverse complement strand
CGCGTGGCCGAGCGCGGCCGCGTTCCTCGAGACCTGCCGGGAGATGAGCCTCACGACCACGGGGCGCACCCACATCTGGACGCAGGGATACTGAGGGATTAGGCTCTGTCCGTCCCCGCAAACTCCGGAGCCCTCGGTTGACCAAGGAACCGCCGGATCCCTTGCAGAGCCTGCAGCGCGAGGTCGAGCGCCTGTTCCACGACCTCGTCTACCGGCGCCACCCGGCCTCGCACTTCTCCGAGCCGCGCTGGTCCCCCGCCGCCGATCTCGTCGTGGCCAAGCACTCGGCCCGTGTGCTGATGGAGCTGGCTGGCGTGCCCCGCGAGAGCGTCAAGGTCCGCGTGCGCGGCAACCTGCTCGAGGTGAGCGGGCGGCGCGATCCGCCGCAGGAGCAGTCGGGCACGCACTATCATCGCGCGGAGATCTACTTCGGCGACTTCCGCCGGGTGGTCGAGCTGCCTTGGGAGGCGGATGCCTCGAAGGTCGAGGCGCTCTACCGCGACGGCATGCTCGAGGTCCGCCTCAAGCGCGCCCCCGCGCCGACGCGCACCGACGTGAACGTCGAAGAGCCGGAGTCGCGGTGAAGGGCCCCGGTCGTTCGCGCGGCGCGACCTCGGCGGCCGGTCGCGCGCAGAAGATCCCGGTCACACCCGAGTCGCCCGCGGCGCCCGAGGGCGGCGCGCGCCCCCCGGCCGTCAAGGGACCGCGCGAGCTGCCCGTGCTGCCGATCCGGCACACGGTGCTCTTCCCCTTCGCTATGCTGCCGCTCAACGTGGGCCGCGAGCGCAGCGTCGCGCTGCTCAACGAGGTCATGTCCGGGGACCGCACCATCGCCGTGCTCGCGCAGAAGGACGAGGCGGTCGAGGATCCCGGCTTCAGCGATCTCCACGAGATCGGCAGCGTCGGCACGGTGCTGCGCATGGTCCGCTTCCCCGACGAGCGCTACTCCGTGCTCGTGCAGGGCGTCGAGCGCGTGCGCCTGATCCGGCCCGTGGCCGACCAGCCGTTCCTCAAGGGGCGCTTCGAGTCGCTCGCCGAGACCGCCGACCAGAGCGTCGAGACCGAGGCGCTGGTGAAGAACGTGCTCGAGCAGTTCGAGCGCGTGGTGTCGCTGGTGCCCGCGATCCCGGACGAGGCGGTCTCCGCCGCTCGCAACCAGTCGGGTCCCGGGCAGATCGCCGACTTCATCGCCTCGCTGCTCGAGCTGCCGAGCGAGGACAAGCAGAAGCTGCTCGAGACGCTGGACGCGAAGGAGCGCCTGCGCGCGCTCACCGGCATCCTCGGCCGCGAGCTCCAGGTGCTCGAGGTCGGCGCGCAGATCCGCGACCAGGTGAAGGAGTCGATCGACCAGCACCAGCGAGAGTTCCTGCTCCGGCAGCAGATGGAGGCGATCCGCAAGGAGCTGGGCGAGGGCGACGAGGGCCAACGCGAGATCGAGGAACTCAAGGCGAAGCTCGAGAAGGCGCAGCTCCCGCCCGAGGTGAAGAAGGAGGCCGACCGCGAGCTCGCGCGCCTGCGCACGATCCCGCCCCAGGCGGCCGAGTACACGGTGGCCCGCACCTACCTCGAATGGCTGGCCGACATGCCGTGGGCCGTGCTCACCGAGGACGATCTCGACCTCGCCCACGCGCGCGCGGTGCTCGACGAGGACCACCACGGGCTCCAGACCATCAAGGAGCGCATCCTCGAGTACCTCGTGGTGCGCAAGTTCAAGTCGGACGCGCGCACGCCGATCCTGTGCTTCGTCGGCCCGCCCGGCACCGGCAAGACCTCGCTCGGCCGCTCGATCGCGCGCGCGCTGGGGCGCAAGTTCGTGCGCCAGTCGCTGGGCGGCGTGCGCGACGAGGCCGAGATCCGCGGCCATCGCCGCACCTACATCGGCGCCCTGCCCGGGCAGGTGATCCGCGGCATCCGGCGCGCGGGAACGCGCAACCCGCTGTTCATGCTGGACGAGGTGGACAAGCTGGGGACCGACTTCCACGGCGATCCGTCGAGCGCGCTGCTCGAGGTGCTCGATCCCGAGCAGAACAGCACGTTCACCGACCACTACCTCGACGTGCCCTTCGACCTCTCGCAGGTGCTGTTCATCACCACCGCGAACATCCTCGACACGATCCCGCCGCCGCTGCGCGACCGCATGGAGGTGATCCGGCTCGTGGGTTACACGGATCTCGAGAAGCTCGAGATCGCCAAGCGCCACCTGATCCCCAAGGCGACCCGCGAGAACGGGCTCGAATCGCTGCAGCTCGGCTTCACCGACGACGCGATCCTCAAGGTCGTGCGCGAGTACACGAGCGAGGCCGGCCTGCGGAACCTCGAGCGCGAGCTGGCGAACCTCCTGCGCAAGACGGCCAAGGAGGTGGCCGAGGGCAAGCAGCCGGCGAGCACGATCGGGCCCGAGCGCGTGCGCGAGCTGCTGGGGCCGGAGCGCTTCCAGAACGAGCAGGTGAAGCGCATCGACTCCCCCGGCTCGGCGCTCGGCCTGGCGTGGACGCCGGTCGGCGGCGAGGTGCTCACGGTCGAGACCGCGATCATGCCCGGCGCGCACCAGCTCATCCTCACCGGCCAGCTCGGCGAGGTGATGCGCGAGTCTGCGCAGGCGGCGCTCACCTGGGTGCGCGCGCACGCGGACGAGCTGAAGATCCCGCGCGAGTTCTTCGAGAGGAGCGACATCCACGTGCACCTGCCCACGGGCGCGATCCCGAAGGACGGGCCCTCGGCGGGGATCACGCTGGCGACCGCGATTGCGGGCCTCCTCACGGGGCGCAAGGCCCGCCCCGACATCGCCATGACCGGCGAGATCACGCTGCAGGGTCAGGTGCTGAAGATCGGCGGTCTCAAGGAGAAGGTCCTCGGCGCGGCGCGCGCCGGCATCAAGACGGTGATCCTGCCCGCGGACAACGAGGGCGAGCTGGAGGAGGTGCCGGTCGAGGGGCGCTCGCGCATGATCTTCGCTCCGGTCTAGCGGATCGAGCAGGTGCTGAACTTGGCGCTCGAGCCCGCGCCGGACGGCAAGCCGCTCGAGGTGCCGGCGATCAAGCGCGCGCCCGCGCCGGCGAAGTCGCCCGCGTCACAGCCGAGGGCGGGAGCCTGACGGCGGCGCGGCACGCGCCCCGTGCGGCTCCGGCCCGCCTCGACTCGCGGCGCGTGACGAAGAGGTCGCGCGCCCCATCCGCACGGCAGCCGGCCCGTGCTCCGGACCGGCCGCCCGCGACCCACTCAAGTCACCGCGTCCCCGCCCGAGAATAGAGGCGTACGACCTCGTCTCCACGGAAGGGGGTGGCACCATGCTGTCCGGAATCGGCTGCACCGGCCCGCTGTTCGCGCTCGCCGACTGGATCCGTTCACGATCGGGCGCGACCTCGGCCCCGGCCGAGAGCGGCATGGCCGTCGACGCCTCGAGCGATACCGAGGCCACGATCGTCATCCGCACCAAGGAAGGTGACACGGTTTCGATCTCGCTCGACACCGAGACGGACGCGACGTACGCCTTCTATCGGCGGACCGGAACGGAGGGCGCGGTGCGCGCCGCGGCCCTCACGACCTCGACGCACAACGAAGTGTCCGTCGCGGTGCAGGGCGATCTGAGCCAGGAGGAGATCTCCGACATCTCGCACCTGCTGCGGAGGCTGGGACGCGCGATCCGCAGCCTGCTCAGGGGCCACCCGAGCGCCGCCCTGCGCCGGGCCACCGCGGGTGGGCACGCGGATTCGCTGGCTGGTTTCTCGCTCGATGTCGAGCGCTCGAACACGCTGACCGTGGTGCAGGCGACGGCGGGCGTGGCGGACCCGGCCACCCAGATCACGCGTCCGGCAACGGCGGCACCGCTCGGGCCCGCGGTCCCGAGCACGGCTCTGCAGGGCTGAACGCCTCGCGGCGCGGGGGCAGGAGCCTCCGCACCGCGGGACGGCCGCCGGCACACCGACGGGGCCTGGGATCGGCGCCCGGGGAACATCCGCGCAGCCGCCGCCTCAGGGCTGTCCGCCGTTCCTCATCCTCTTCAGGTCCACCGCCACCTCGTCCATCTCGGAGAGGTCGGGCGCGAGTCCGTGGGCCCCGTGCGCGCGGGCGTAACGCGCGCCCGCGTCGAGCGCGCACAGGCCGCTCGCGCGCAGCTCGGTGGCGACGAAGGGCACCTCGGCGCGCGCCAGCTCGGCAAGCGTCTCCGCTTCGGCCGGCTTCATGCCGAGACCACAGGGGTTCATCGGTCCGATCACGAAGTCGGGCCGCGCGCCCCACTCGCGCAACCGGCGGAGCATCGTCCCTGGATTGCGGGTCTCGAACGCCGCCGGCACGCGGAAGCGCGCCCGCACGTACCGCGCAACCGACTCGAAGAACGCGCGGTGCCCGCCCGCGAGCGCGACGTCGGCGATCGGCGCCGCGATCACGACGCCGGCCACGCCCCGGGGCGGGAACAGATGCGACTCGGCCTCGAGCAGCAGGGGCACGCGCGCGGCGAAGTCTCCGCCGCGGAAGGCCGCGCCGCGCGCGAGCCCGCGCCACGTCATGCGCAGGCGCGAGGCGGCGCCCGCTTGGGCTCGGGCCCGCTGGAGCAGCGGCTCCACTCCGGGCTCGAACAGTCGATAGTCCTGCGCCTGGAGCGCGGGCAGCACGACGAACAACGGGATCGTCCCCTCCAGGTCGGCGAGCGCCTCCCGCAGCAGAGGCGAGGGCGCGGAGAGCACGCCCTCGGCGCCCGCCTCGATCGACTTGGCGAACGTGACCGCGAGCGACTTGGGCTCGCGGAAGCGCTCCTGGATCTCGAGCAGGCGCTCGCGCGTGGCGCGGGTCGCGCCGTCGAGGGCGCGCGCCGAGAGCAGCAGCCGCGGCGCGGCGTAGGCGCGCCGCGTCACGACAGCTCCACCGCGCGCCCGCCCGCGGCCGCCGAGCGATAGAGCGCGTCCATCACGCGATGCGCCCGCAGCGCCTCCGCGCCGGTGTTCGGCGGCGCGGCGCCACCGGCCACCCAGCGCAGGAACGCGGCGTCGTGCAGCCACAGCGCTTCGCCGCCGTAGTCGAAGCGCGCGGGCGCAGCGATCTCGGCGTTCCGGACGAAGGTCTCGCCGGTCGGATAGCCGGGCGTCGGGCGCCGGAGCTCCAGCTCGATCGCCTCGTCCGAGGCGAGGAGCTTCCCGTCGCGTCCCTCCAGCTCGAGCACGGTCGACGCGTGCGGGTATCCCGGCACGCTCCACGACGAGTCGAAGCCCACCTCGAGGCCGCCGGGCAGCGTCATCATGCCGTGCAGCTCGTCCTCGACCTCGCCGTAGAGCAGGTTCCAGGTCGCGCGCACGGCGGCCGGCGCGCCGAAGAGCTGCACGAGCAGGAAGAGCAGGTCCGAGGCGAGGTGGGCCACGACGCCGCCCGCGAGGCGCCGCGGATCGAGACAGTCGGGACCGCGACGCGGGTGCGGCCCGAACACGCGCGAGACGAACATGGCCGAGCGCGCCGACCGCAGGGGACCGAGCGTCTCCCGGCGGACGATATCGAGTACGCGCCCGAACAGGGGCTCGTAGACAAGGGGATGTCCGACCGCGAGCGGAACGCCGCGCGCGGCCGCCAGCTCGACCAGCTCCTCGGCCTCGGCGAGCGTGCGCGACATCGGGCGCTCGATCAGCAGCGGCACGCCGGCGTCGATCGCGGCGCGCGCGACGCCGGCGCGCTCGTCCTGCGCGGCGCACACGATCATCGCGTCGGGCCGGACCTTCTCGAGCAGCCGCTCGACCCGCGGGAAGCCCGGCGCGGCGAAGCCCATCCCGCGCAGGCCCGCCCGCGCCGCGCGCCGGGGATCGGCGACGCCCACCAGCCCGCAGCCCTCGAGGCTCGCGAGCATCACGCTGTGGGCGACGCCCGCGCGCCCGAGGCCGACGACGGCCACGCGCAGGTCGCGGACGGGGGCGGGCTCGCCGCCTCGATCCATCGCGTCGTGCGCCGGGCGGTCGCCGGGTGCGAGGAAACCCGCAGCGGGACCGGCGGACGGCAGGTTCGCGTCGCTCATGCTCCTCCCTGTGCTTCGCCCGGGCTCGAGCCTCCCTGCCCGGATGGCGACGCGCTCAAACTACACGGATGTTTCGCGCGCGGCAACGATCTTCGTGCGCGCGCGAGAGAATGCATCACCGGCGCGGGATCGCGCGATCGCGCTCGGACCGGAAGAGGTGGGCGCTCGCCGCGCCGGGGAGAACAGCGTTCCGGTGGGCGGGGCGCTCGAGCTCAGCAGGGCTCGAGATCGACGTGGACGCGCGCCTGGGATCCCGGAGCTTCGCCCCGGGTCAGACCACCGCGTCCCGCAGCGCCTCGACGAGGTGCCGCACCGGGCGCTTGCAGAAGTGCTCGATCTGCTGCCGGCACGAGACGCCCATGATCACCACGTCCGCGTCCGGATTCGCCCGCAGCGCGGGGAAGAGCGCGCGCTCGCCGGCGCTCCGCGACGTCTCGTAGTGCTCGCGCTCGTAGCCGTACGCGCCGGCCATGCCGCAGCAGGCGGCGTTCACCAGTTCCGCGTCGTAGCCGGCCGCCTGGAGCAGGGCAAGCCCCTTGAGCGGGCTCGCGAACGCCTTCTGGTGGCAGTGGCCGTGGAACAGCACGCGCCGCCGGCCGTTCGCGGGCGCGAACTCCAGATCGAGCGCCTTCTGATCGCGCAGCATGACCAGGAACTCGTCGATGAGCAGCGAGCGCGCGGCGACGACGCGGGCCTGCTCGTGCAGCTCGGGCGCGAGGTGCAGGTACTCGTCCCGCAGCGTGAGCAGGCACGAGGGCTCCGAGCCCACGATCCACGCGTCGTCGCCCTGCACCTGCCGGAAGAGCCGCGGGATGTTCGCGCGCGCGCACTTCTCCGCGACGTCGTGCACGCCCTTCGAGATCGCCGGCCGCCCGCAGCATCCCGTGTCCGACAGCTCGACGCGGAAGCCCGTCTTCTCGAGCAGCTCCGTCGTGGCCCGGCCGAGACGCGGATAGTTGAAGTCCATCCACGTGTCGTGGAACAGGATCACGCGCCCGCGCCGGCCGTCGCCCGCGGGCGCGTGGCCCGCGAACCAGCGCGCGAAGGGCTCGGCCGCGAGCGGCGGCAACGGGCGCGCGCGATGGAGCCCGAGCAGCGCGTGCGCGGCGAGCCGGCCGCCGGGCATCTTGAGCGCGAGATTCCCGAGCGGGCCGAAGCGGCTCGCGACCCGGAACAGATCGGGCATGAGCGCGAGCAGGCGCGCGCGCACGGACTTCATCCCCTCGCCCGGCCTGCCGCGCAGGTTCGGCCCGCCCGCCTGCACGGTCATCACCGTGCCCGGGCCCCCGAGCGCGCCCGGGCCCGGCGTCACGGCGAGCCACTCGCGCGGCGCGCGGCCGTCGAGATGGCGCAGCGCCTTCATGAGCCGCGCCGGGCTCACGCCCTTCGGGCAGTCGGTCTGGCACGTGTAGCAGCTCGCGCACTCCCACGTCGTGGCCAACGCCCGTGCGCCTTCGACGTTCCCGAGCTGGATCATCCGCACCACGAGGTTCGGCGTCAGCGAGAACGGGCAGTCGGCCGTGCACATGCCGCACTGGTAGCAGGCCATGACGTTCTGCTCGCTCAGGTGCTCCAGCGCGGCGACGGGATCCGCCGATCCCATCAGGGACTCGAGCGTGAGATGGACCGCCTCGCGGGCCCCGCCCGCCGGCGGACTGTGGTCAGGCCGACCGCTCAAAGGCCCTCCGTGTAGCCGTAGCCGGTCTCGAACGCGCGCAGGTTGAGATCCTGCGTGCCCTCGGGCACCGAGACCGCGATCGCCTTCTTCAGCGCCTCGGGCGACACCACGCCGGTCGCGCGGCAGAGGAATCCCAGCGTGACCATGTTGAGCACCATCCGGCGCCCGGCCTTGTCGGCGAGCGCGGTGAAGGGCACGCGCAGGCACTTCTTTCCCTTCTCCGCCTGCGGATCGAGCTGCACGAGATCCTTCTCGGCGATCAAGAGGGCCGTGGCCGGGCGCGTCGCGCCGTACTTGTTGTAGGCCTCCTGCGCCAGCGTGACGACCACGTCGGGGCTCACGCAGTGGGGGTACGGGATCTCGCCGTCCGCGATCAGCACCTCCGCGCTCGAGGCGCCGCCGCGCGACTCCGGCCCGTAGCTCTGGGCCATCACCGCGTTCCGCCCCTCCTCCACCGCCGCCGCGCGCCCGAGCACCATGCCCGCGAGCACCACGCCCTGGCCGCCGAATCCGGCGATGCGGATCTCGATCGCGCTCTTCGCTCCCAGCTTCGTGCTCATGGTCCGTCTCCCGCGCTCAGGACGCCGCCGCGTGCGCCCGCTGCGGCAGCTCGCTCCGGATCAGGTCCGTCAGGGTCGGGGCCTGGCGATCGACGAACGTCCCGACCACGATCTTCCCCCGCAGGGTGAGCCCGCATTCCTCGAGCGGGGCGAAGTTCCTCACCTCGGTCGATTCGCGATAGCGCTTCAGCTCCGACAGGGCGTCGCCCAGCTTGTTGAACCGCGCGTAGTAGATCGGGCACGGGCTGATGATCTCGACGAACGAGAAGCCGACGTGCTGGATCGCCTCGACCATCGACTTCCGCAGCCGGCCCAGATCGAGGATCGTCCAGCGCGCGACGTACGTGGCGCCGGCCGAGGCCAGGAGCAGCGGCAGGTTGAACGAGTTCTCGACGTTGCCGTACGGCGTGGTCGTCGTGCGCGCGCCGGTCTGCGTGGTCGCCCCGTACTGGCCGCCGGTCATGCCGTAGTTGAAGTTGTTCACGCAGAACACGGTGAGGTTCGCGTTGCGCCGCGCGGCGTGGATCAGGTGGTTGCCCCCGATCGCAATCAGGTCGCCGTCGCCGCTGAACACCACGACCTTGAGCGCGGGCTTCGCCACCTGCAGCCCGATGGCGAACGGGATCGCCCGGCCGTGCGTGGTGTGGAAGCTGTCGCAGTCGGTGTAGCCGGAAATGCGCCCGGAGCAGCCGATGCCCGAGACCACCGAGATTTTATCGAGCGGAATCCCGGAGTCCTTCATGGCCTCAACGAACGCCGTCAGGCTGGTTCCCAGGCCGCAGCCGGAGCACCAGATGTGCGGTATCCTGTCCCGCC
>DATKKO010000264.1:0-2949 GCA_035542955.1 Terriglobales bacterium | reverse complement strand
CCTCCACCGGCCCCCGCGCCTCCGCCGGCCCCCGCGCCTCCGCTGGCGCCCGCGCCTCCACCCGCCGTCGCGCAGACGCCGGCCGTTGCGCAGGCGCCGGCCGTTGCGCAGGCGCCGAGCCCGGCCGTGGCGAGCGTGGAGGCGACGCAGGCCGCGGGAGGCATCACGGTGCCCATCACGATTCCGCGCGGCGCCACGCAGGAGATCGTCCTGCGCATCGTGCTCAAGGTGGAAGGCTGACCGGCACCTGACGGGACGCCACACAAATGCCACAACATCCCGGTTGACACCGGGACGTGGGCTCCCTACCGTTACCCGCATGCGATCGCATCGGAACGCAGTGCCCGTCCTGTTCGCCGCGCTTCTCCTCGCGGCCGTCGTGCTCGGTCCTTCGCCCGCGAGCGCCCTGGGCTCCGGCTCCCTCTTCACGCCGCGCGTTCCGGTGAGCGCGTTCGGACTCCAGCATTGGTTCGATCCGTCCCGGCTGCACGTCTCGACGACCATCAGCATGGGCACCTCGAGCTGGGGCTCACCCGGCATGAACGCGATGCAGGTCACGACCCTGAGTTACGCGTTCAGGGCCCCGGTCGCGATGAGCGTGAGCGTCGGAAACGCGTGGGGAGCGAACACGGCGCCGGGCAGCCAGAGCTTCTTCCTCGAGGGCTTCCGCCTCGCCTACCAGCCGAGCCGCAGCTTCCTGGTCCAGATCCAGTACCAGGATCTGCGCTCGCCCCTCCAGCTCCAGGAATACGGATTCCGCCCGGGGCGGTGGGGCTACTGAGCACGCCCGCGGCCCCCGGCGATCGGCTGACCGCGCGATCCGCATCCGCGGCGCGCTCGCCTCTTCTTCGCGCGCGCGCGCGCGCACACCCCGCTCCGCCCCGGTGAGCCGTCTCTCCGGCGCGTTCGCCTCCCGCCGCTCGCGCACCGGCCTCGTTCCGTATCTCACGTCCGGTTATCCCTCCCGGTCGGGCACGCTCGAGATGATGCGCGGGCTCGCCGCGCGGGACGTGCTCGCGATCGAGCTGGGCATCCCGTTCTCGGATCCGATCGCGGACGGTCCCGAGATCCAGCGCTCGTCCGAGTGGGCCGTGCGCGCCGGCGTCGGCGCGCGCGAGGTGCTCGATCTCGTGCGCGAGGCGCGACGCGACCTGGCGGTGCCGATCGTGCTCATGACCTATGCGAATCCCGTGCTCCGCTTCGGCGTCTCCGATTTCGCCGCGCAGGCGCGCGCGGCGGGTGTGGATGGAGTGATCGTGTCGGACCTGCCTCCGGAGGAGATCCCCGAGGCGTGGCGATCGTTCGACGAGGCCGAACTCGACACCGTGATGCTGGTCGCGCCCACCACCGCGCCGGACCGCGTCCCGAAGCTGCTCGTGCGCTCGCGCGGGTTCGTCTACTGCCTCGCCCGCACCGGAGTGACCGGACGCTCGGCGGGCGAGTCGGGCTCGCTGCCCGCGCGCATCGCGGAGTTGCGCCGGCACACCTCGCTGCCCGTGGCGGTGGGCTTCGGGATCTCGACGGCGGACGACGCGGCCGCGCTCCGCGGCGTGGCCGACGCGGTGATCGTGGGCGCCGCGTTCATGCGGGCCGTGGCCGAGGATCCCTCGCGAGGCGCCGCGGAGCGGGTCGTCGGGCTGGCCGGGGAGCTGGTCGGGGCGCTCGCCTGAGGGCTGGCTGGCCGCTTCCGCAGGACGCGTCTAATGCCATGGCGGGCATCATCATGCCTGTGCACCCCACGGCACGGCCGGGTCCCGTTCCGAGCGCCTCCCAAGGGGGCGGGTAGAGGCGCCATCGGGGGGGCTCGCCCAGCGCCATTCAGGGCTTGGAGCGCCCCGGGAATGCCGGTATTCTCGCGTAAAGTCGCTTGCGATCCAAGCCGATACGCTGGTTGAACCGGGCCGGCGGTTGTCCCGGACAGGCGCGGAGGTGGTTCCAAGATGCTGGTCCTAACAAGGAAGTTAGGCGAGAACATCCGGATCGGGGACTCGGTCAAGATCACGGTGCTGGAAGTGCGCTCGGGCCAGGTGAAGCTCGGCATCGAGGCGCCGCCCGAGGTGAAGGTCCACCGCGAAGAGATCTATGCCCGCATCCAGGAAGAGAACCGTCGCGCGCAGCGCTGGAAGTCCGGAGAGGCCGAGCCGCCGCCCCCCCGATCCAGTGACGATCCGGGCAAGCCGAACAGCGCGCCTTGAGCAGCCTCGGACCGGGGCCGCCGCTGGCGCGCGGCGGCCGGCTCCCCCCGTCGAGGCGTCTCCGGCGCCCGCCCGCCTGCGCGTCGTCCCCGATGGTGATCCGTGCCGCGGCGCCCGGATCGAGCGCGCGCGGGCGCGCATCGCCGCCCGCTTCTACGATCGCGAGGACGTTCGCGAGAAGCTGCTCGACGCCCTGATGGATGAGCTGGCCCCGCGCTGATCGCGCCGGGTTCCGCGTTCGATCATCCTCTCCGCCCGCCGCGCTCCGGCGGGCTTCTCGTTTCCGGCTGGGGTCTGCGATACTGCGGCCCATGGTGTGCGCATGCGGGTGAAGCGCGGGGTCCGTGCGCGCGCGGACGGGACGGGGGCGTTCGAGAGCGTCGGCCGGCTGCTCATGGCCGGGACGGAGCACGGGGTGCTCCTGCTCGATGCACGCGGCCGCGTGTCTGCCGCGAACACGGCGGCCCTGCGCCTGCTGGGTCTGCGCTCCGGTGCCGCGCTGCGGCGCCCCGCCGCGGCGCTGGTGCGCACGCCGACGCCGGGCGACGACCCGGTCGCCGACGCGTTCCGCGCGGCGCGCACCGAGCGTGAGATCCTGCTCTCCGCGCCCGGCGGGGGCGAGGTGCCGGTCCTGCTCCAGAGCTTCCGCTTCGGCGGGCCGGCGCGCGTCCTGCTGGTGCTGCGCGACCTCACCCAGCCGCGGCGCATGCAGCAGGAGCTGCACCGCAACGAGCGCCTCGCGACGCTGGGGCAG
>DATKKO010000263.1:0-3056 GCA_035542955.1 Terriglobales bacterium | reverse complement strand
CCACGCCTCCTGGCGGAAGTGATCGAGCTGCCGCTCGCGGATCCTGCCTTCGAGGAAGGCGCGCGCGTACATGCCCGGCGCCGCGTGCCCCTGGAAGAAGACCTGGTCGCCGGGGCCGTCGTCCTTGCCGCGGAAGAAATGGTTGAAGCCCACTTCGTAGAGAGAGGCCGACGAGGCGTAGGTCGCGAGGTGGCCGCCGATCCCGGGGAACAGATGGTTCGCCCGCAGCACCATCACCACCGCGTTCCAGCGGATGATGCGGCGGATCCGCAGCTCCATCTCCTCGTCGCCCTCGAACGGCGGCTCCTGCTCGGGCGAGATGGTGTTGATGTAGCGGGACTGCACGAGGCCGGGCAGGCCGATGTGGAGCATGCGCGCGCGCTTGAGCACCTTGCGCAGGAGGAAGTCGGCACGCTCCCGCCCGCGCGACTGCAGGACGCCGTCGAGCGCGTCCAGCCACTCCTGCGTCTCGGTGGGGTCGGGATCGGGGAGCTGCCGCTTGAAGCCGTCGAGCAGGCCGAGCCGGTAGCCTTCGCCGCGCCGCAGCTCGTCGTGCTCGCTGAGGGACTTGTCCTGGATCGTCATGAGGCACCTGCCTGCCTGGTGGGTGCGGTCCGTATCGTCGTCGTTCAGCCCCGGCCACGGCCCTGCTTCCCGCTTGGATGCGCCGGAGCCGCCGCCGCGGGTCTCGCGGGCGGCAGCATAGCGCAGCCCGGGCCGCCCGGGACGCGGGCAGGATGTCAGCGAATCGTGGCCGCCGGCCCGGTCACTCCTTCATCCCGAGCCAGAGGCCGTCGCCGAGAGGCACGATCACGCTGCGCAGCCCGGGGGTGGAGGCCATGCGCTCGTTGAAGGCGCGCACGGCGAGCACGTCCGGATCGCGCGCCTGCTCGTCGAGGACCCGGCCGAAGCCGAAGGCGTTGTCGGCGAGGATCAGTCCGCGCGGGCGCAGGATGCGCAGGCACTCGGCGAGGTACGCGGCATAGGACGCCTTGTCCGCGTCGAGCAGACAGGCGTCCGCCGAGCCCGCGGCGAACCGCGGCAGGATCGCCGCACCGGCGCCGTGATGGACGACGATCCTCTCGGCCACGTCCGAGCGCGCGATCCACTCGCGCGCGAACGCCGCGCGGCGCGCGTCGATCTCGATCGTGTCCACGCGCCCCTCCGCGGGCAGCGCGCGCGCCATGGTGATCGCCGAGTAGCCCGCCAGCGTCCCGATCTCGATCACCGAGCGCGCGCCCGCGAGCCGCAGCACGATCGCGAGGAAGCTCGCCTGCTCCGGGGCGATCCAGATCGGCGGGAAGCCGGCGTCGCGTGCCGCGCGCTTGAGCGCCGTCAGGAACGCGTCGTCCCGCTGCGTGCGCGCGGCCAGATAGCGCGCGAGCGCCTCGGTGACGATCGTCGGCTCGTCGGACATCGCGGCTCCTCAGGCGGGGCCTAACGCCGGCCGCGCGCGCGAGCGTCGCGCAGGAGCACGGCGCCCACGTGCGCGCCGACGAAGGTCAGCACCAACATGGTGCCGCTCAGGTGCGCGGCGCTGAGCGCCGCCGGGACGCGCGCCGCGGGCAGGGCGCGCGCGACCCGATCGCGCCACCAGAGCGCGCCGAGCGCGACCCCCGTGAGGTTCGTGAGCGCCATCGAGGATGCCGCGAGCAGGCCGACGGTGTAGTCGAGCAGCGGCCGGAGCGGTCGCACGCGGAGCCAGTGATTCCATTGATAGACGATCCACACCGGCAGCAGCGCGAGTCCGGCCGCGACATGGAAGGCTTCGCCGGGCGTCGTGCCGAACGCGATCCGCGCGCAGTAGATGACGAGTCCGCCCGCGGCCTCGATCCCGAGCAGCGCCCAGAGCGCGACGAGGATCGGCGCGGCGAGCCGCCGGGAGCGCGCGCCCGGGGCGCTCCGCAAGGCCACGCGCGCGGTCGCCGAGGTCATGCGCGGCCGAGCCCGGCGCTCCACCCGGCGCGGCTCACAGGACGTAGCGGGCGAGGAAGATGCCCTCGCCCGAGGCCACGCTGACCAGCCAGACGGCGAGGAAGGTCCAGGTCATGGCCGGCCGTTCCCGGAACAGATACCGGCCGTTCCTCTGATCCTGCCAGGCGAACACGCCCAGCATGACGAAGACGAGATAGGCGAGCAGGGAGAGGATGCCGTGGCCGGCGTAGGCGAGCTTGAGCCCCGGCGCCAGCGGCGGCGCGGCGCCGGCGCCGGCCTGCGCGGCGCGGGACGCCATGTACATCACGTTCACCGAGGCCTCGAACAGGGCCACGACCAGGAAGAAGGCGAGCGAGAAGCGCCGCCGCGTCCAGTTGCGGCGGATGATGAAGAGGACGCCCGCCGTGACCAGGATCTCGCTCAGGGCCGAGAACACACTGAAGGTCGGGATCGACATGGCTCTACGGATGCGGCTGCCGCCCGTGAGGAGCGGAACGAGCCGCGCTCACGAGACCTGTGACTGCCGGCGGTCGAGCGCCTCGCGCAGCTTCTGCGCGACCTGCTCGACGCGATACGGCTTGGCCACGAACCCGACCGCGCCCGCCGCCACCCAGGAGGACTGGCTCTCGATGGTGGCGTAGCCGCTCGCGATGATGACGGGCAGCGCCGGGACGATGCCGCGCGCGGCCCGCAGCACGCTCTCGCCCGACATGCCGGGCAGCGTGAGATCGAGCAGCATCACGTCCACGTGCGGCTCGCCCTTGCGCAGGATGTCGAGCGCCTGCTCGCCGGTCTCGACGGCCAGCACGTCGAAGCCCTGCTGGTGCAGGCCCGCCCGGGCCAGGGCCCGCAGTCCGGGCTCGTCGTCGACGACGAGCACGGTCTCGTGCCCGTGGGCGGTCGCGGTCGAGGGCACGAGCAACGGCGCCTCCTCGGGCATCTCGATCGGGAAGATCACCCGGAACGCGGCGCCGTCCGACGCCGGCTCGGTGCTCAGCCAGCCGCCGTGGGCCCGGACGATGTCCTCGGCCATCGTGAGCGTGAGTCCCGCGCGGTCCGCGAGCGGCTCGACCACGCTGTGCCCCTCGCCGCCGGGGCGCGCGTGCAACTCGAGCGCGATC
>DATKKO010000262.1:0-6903 GCA_035542955.1 Terriglobales bacterium | reverse complement strand
CACGCCGGGGCCCGGCTCGTAGCATCGCACCGTGCCCGCGAGATCGGCGCCGAGCAATCCGCGCAGCACCTCCAAATGGAGCAGGCCCGCCTCGGGCGCCACCGGCTCGGGCGCGCGCGCCGCCTCGCCCGCAATCCCGCTCCAGTCGCCGGCGCCCAGCGCCTCGATCACGCGCGCGTCGACCGCGCGCGCCTCGGGGATCTCGCGCCGCAGGTTCCAGGCGTGCTGGTTGTGCGAGAGCATCCCGCCCACGACGAAGGCCACGCGCGCGGGCCACGCGTCGAGCGCCCCGCGCAGCGCCGCGCCCCAGGTCCGGTGCGCGGCCGGAGTGCCGCGCGCGAGCGAGACCGGCACCGTCGGCAGCGAACAACCGGGCGCGAGGAAGTGCATGGGCACGGTGACGCCGCTGTCCACGCCGCGATCGGACGTGGCGGCCCGCACCCCGCGCTCGAGCGCGGCCGCGACGAGGGCGCGCGCCAGCGCGGGCTCGCCGGGGCAGTCGTAGCGCACCTCGACCCCGAAGCCGTAGTAGTCGGTGATGGTCGCATGCCTCCGCTGGGCGGCGGCCAGGAAAGGCCCGGGCGCCTCCCAGCGGGCCGACAGGACCACGGCGGCCTCGGGCGCCTCGGCGGCGAAGGCCCACGCCGCGGACTCGTAGGCGCGGATCATCTCGGTGCGGTGTCCGCGGTGCTGGTCGACGAGCAGCGTGGGCACGTGCGGCGCGAGCAGCACGCGGGCGGTCAGCATGGCGGCCCGGGCGCTCTCATGCGGGCCCTCGATCCGGGGGATCGCCCGCCGCGGCGCGGTCGGCCGCGCGCTGGTTGCCCGCGCCCACCTCGATGCCGCGGGCGCGCGCCGCGGCCAGCAGCTCGGCGGGGAGCGGGAACATCACGCGCTCCTCGACCAGAGTGAGCGGCTCGACGCGATAGCCGCCGAGCTCGCGCAGGCGCGCGACGCAGGCCTGCACCACGTCCTCGGGCGTGGAGGCGCCGGCCGTGACGCCGACCGGGGCGCCGGGCTCCAGCCACGCCTCGCGGATGTCCTCCGCGGACTCGATCAGGTACGCGCGCGCGCCGCGCTGGCGGGCCACCTCGACCAGCCGGTTCGCGTTGCTGCTCGCGGGCGCCCCCACCACGAGCACCGTGCCGCAGCGGCGCGCCAGCTCCTTCACCGCGTTCTGGCGGTTCTGCGTGGCGTAGCAGATATCGTCCTTCGCCGGCTCGCGGATCGCCGGGAAGCGGCGCCGGAGCACGTCCACGATCGCGCGGCAGTCGTCGACCGAGAGCGTGGTCTGGGTGATGAAGGCGATCTTCTCCGGATCCGGGACCTCGAGCGCGTCGGCCTCGGCCACGGTCTCGACGATCACGATCGACTCCGGCGCCTCGCCCAGCGTGCCCTGCACCTCGACGTGGCGCCGGTGGCCGACGAGCACGATCGAGAATCCCTGCTTCGCGTAGCGCAGCGCCT
The DNA here is from genome assembly GCA_035542955.1 of Terriglobales bacterium. Classification (GTDB taxonomy): domain Bacteria; phylum Eisenbacteria; class RBG-16-71-46; order RBG-16-71-46; family RBG-16-71-46; genus JANXPZ01. Next base: position 5,436 of record DATKKO010000262.1, on the reverse strand, counting down.
CGAGGTGCACCTTGGTCACGAGCGGACAGGTCGCGTCCAGCGTGCGCAGGCCGCGCTCGGCGGCCTCGCGGCGCACCCCGGGCGAGACCCCGTGGGCGGAGAAGATGACGAGCCCGCCCGACGGCACCGAGCCGAGGTCGTCCGTGAAGACCGCCCCCTTGGCGCGCAGGTCCTCGACCACGTGGCGGTTGTGCACGATCTCGTGCCGGACGTAGATCGGCGGCCCGTACACCTGCAGGGCCATCTCGACCACGTCGATGGCACGCTCGACCCCGGCGCAGAATCCGCGCGGGGCGGCCAGGAACAGGGTCGGCGGAGGGTCGGGCACGGCGCGGGAGCCTCGGGTCGGGCGTCAGGGACGGCCTCGCACGGAGCCGGGCGACCCCGGCCTGGCGAGGGGCAAAGTGCGCATCGAATCTAACCGAGGCGCCGGGGGGCGACAATCGCGGGCGGGAACGTCAACCGGCCCGTGCCGCGGCGCGCACGAGTCCGCGCGCCACGTGCGTCGAGCGCACTCTTCCGTATTGCCTGATCACCGCAGGTGGTGCCAGACTTGATGCGCTTCGCCGCCTGGCCGCGCAGCACGCGGCGCGGCCTCCGGAAGCTCCCCCTCAGCGCCGGCGCGTGCGCGTCGTGTCGAGCGGGGCGCGTGGCGCGGGCGATCACACCGCGATCTGGGATGGCCGCGACGACGCCGGCCAGCTCGTCCCGAGCGGGCTCTACTTCGTGCGGCTCGACCATGATGGCCGCCGTCTCGTGCAGCGGGTCGTCACGGTGAGGTAGCGGGATCCGGAGAGCGGCGCGCGGGGAAGCGAAACCGCGCGCCGCTACCGCGAGTCGGGGAGCGCGGGCGCGCTGGTGGAGTCGGGCGTGCCGAGGGAGGGCTTCGCGAGCGGCCGCGCGCGCGCGGCCCGCGTGCGCTCGCGCTCGAAGGCCACGCTGTCCGCGTCGAGCTGCGCGCGCAACGTCGCGGGCGCCTGCGCCCGGAGGTTCGCGATCAGCCGCTCCGCGCGCGCGCGGCCCTCCTCGTCGGCGAGCAGCGCGTGCGCCCGGCGCAGCTCGAGCACGGCTTCGCGCGTGCGCCCCCGCCCCTGGAGCTCGAGGCCGAGCAGGAGGCGCGCCGCTCCCGAGCCGGGCTCGGCGCGCACGCCGTCGCGCGCGAGCTGGAGCGCGATGTCCCCGCGGCCGAGCGAGTCGAAGAGCTGGATCGCGTCGAAGCGCGAGGCGCGATCGGTGGGATCGAGATCGAGCAGGCGGCGGTAGGTGGCCGCGGCCTCCTCGTCGCGGCCGAGCTGCCTCAGCACCAGCGCCTGGCCGCTCACCGCGAGCGCCAGCGTCGAGTCGCGCTTCTCCGCCTCGCGAAAATCCGTGAGCGCCTGCGCCAGGTCGCCGTCCTTGCGCGCGAGGTTCGCGAGATTCACCCAGGCCCCGGTCTCCTTCGGGTCCATGGCGATCGCCTTGCGGTATTCCGCACGCGCCTCGGCCTCGCGGCCCGTCTGCGCCAGCACGTAGCCGAGATCGCGGTGCTCGAGCGCGCTCGGCGGCGGCAGCGCGATGGCGCGGCGCAGCGCCGACTCGGCGGCCTGGGGCTGGCCGGCGAGCAACTGGGCGAAGCCGAGAGCGCGCCAGTTCCGGCCGTCCTGCGGCGCGCGCTTGACCAGCGCCTCGAGCCGGCGGACCGCGGAGTCATGCCGGCCCAGGCGGGCGAGCGCGAGTCCCAGCTCGCGCGCGGCGTCGAGATTGTCCGGGTGACGCTTGAGCTCCGCGGCGAACGCGCGCGTCGCGGACATCAGGCTGCTCGACTTGAGCTCGAGCAGCCCGATCCGATAGTTCGCGTCCGGAATGTCGGGATCGTGACGCAGGGCGAGGGCGTAGCTGACGATCGCCGGCCCGTCCGCGTTCAGGCGCTCCAGCTCGCGGCCGCGGAGATACTCCTCACGCGCGCGCGCCTTCGGATCGACGCGCGTCGTGTCGGCGGGGCTCGGCCGCCCGGGCACGATCAGGGGCGCGGGCCGCGATTCGGTGGTATCGCCGGGCGCGAGCACGAGCACGAGCAACAGACACAGCGCCGGAGCCAACGGAAACCCTCGTGAGTCGGGGGCGGGCCGGCGCGGAGCGCCGGCCGGACGGAGATCGAGCCCAGTATAGCGGGGGAGCCGGAATCGCGCCCGCTGTGTGCTACCGTGCAGACGGATGAACCGGCCCCTGACGCGGCACCTTATCGCGCTGGCCGTCGCGGCGATGGGGTTGATCGACCTGATCTCGGCGCTCCTCTCCCATCCGCCCGAGCGCATCCAGGCCATCCGGCACGTCCTGCCCACGGACGTGCTCGACACCAGCCGCACCTTCACGCTGCTCGCGGGGGCGCTGCTGCTGGTCACCGCCTGGGGACTGCGCCGGGGCAAGCGCCGCGCCTTCGTCACCGCGCTCCTGCTCGGCGCGGTCTCCGTGCCGATGAACCTGCTCAAGGCGTTCGACTTCGAGGAGGCGACGCTCGCCGCGGGCCTCATGTTCGCGCTCGGCGTCACCGCCGACGCGTTCCGGGTGAAGAGCCGCGACTGGAGCTTCCGCGATCTGCGCTCGACCGCCTTCGCCTTCATCGTCGGCGTGGCGCTCTACGCCTGGATCGGCTGCTGGATCCTCGAGGCCCGCCTGGCGCCCGGCAATCCGGGCGCGTCGTGGCGCGCGGTGAAGGAGGTGCTCTACCAGGTCTTCGGCGTGGGCTCCGAGACGTTGATCCTCACGCCCTGGCAGCGCCACCACGGCGTCACGCGCTGGTTCCTGGATTCGTTCCCGCTCCTGAGCTTCGTCACCGTGATCGGGATCGCGCTGGCCGCGCTCCAACCGGCGGCGCACCGCGGGCGCCACCGCGCCGAGCGCGAACGCGCCGCCGCGCTGGCGCGGCAGTATGGCGACAGCACGGTCGCCGCCTTCGCGCTGGCGGACGACACCGACTACTTCTTCAGCGCGAACCGGCGCGCGGTCATCGCCTACAAGTTCGAGTCGGACACCCTGCTCGTGATCGGCGATCCGATCGGGCCGCCGGAGGAGATCCCGCCGCTGCTCGAGGCCTTCGCCGAACACTGCCGGGGGCACGACTGGCAGTTCGCGTTCTACCAGGCGCGCCCCGAGCACCTGCCCTGGTACCGCGCGCGGGGCTGGCGCGCGGTGCACATCGGCGAGGACCCGGTGCTGTGGACCGACCGCTTCACGCTCGAGGGCTCCGCCATCGGCCAGGTGCGTCGCATGGTCCACAGGCTGGAGCGCGCGGGGCTGGTCGCGGACATGTACCTCCCGGACGAGCGTCCCTTCGACGCGGCGCACGACGCCGAGGGGCTGCTCGAGCCCCTCCGCGCGATCTCGGCGGAATGGGTGCGCGAGCATCCCGGGGGCGAGAAGGGCTTCTGCATGGGGCGTTTCGACCCCGCGCGCCTCGCGCAGGTCTGGCTCGCGATCGCCTGGGCGCCGGCGACGCGGCGCGTCGAGGGCTTCGTGTCGTGGACGCCGATCTGGGCGCGACGCGGCTGGGCGCTCGATCTCATGCGGCGCCGCCGCGACGCGGCCGCGGGCACGATGGAGTTCCTCGTCGCGAAGTGCGTCGAGAAGGCGAAGGAGCGCGGGGACGCGATGCTCTCGCTCTCCCTCTCGGCGCTCGCCAAGGTGGACGAGCCGGGCGATGCCGAGCCGGCGGGAGAGAGCGCGCCCGGCGCCAGGAGCGGGGACGAGGCCGCGCGCGGGGCGGCGGCCGCGACGCCCGAGGCGGAAGGCGACAGGCGGGGCGCAGCGGCTCGCGCCGGGGGCTTCGTTCCCGAGGATCGCGCGCGCGAGTTCCTGCGCGAGCGGCTCGCGCGCTTCTACGATTTCGAAGGGCTGTTCCGCTGGAAGAAGAAGTTCGCGCCCGCGTTCGAGGACCGCTACCTGATCTATCCCGATCCGCTCGCGCTGCCGCGCATCGCGCGCGCCCTGCTCCGGGTGCAGAGCCCCGGCGGGCTGCTGAGCTATCTCCGGCAGTGGCGCGGGCGACCGAAGAGCTGAAGCGCGCCGCCGCGGCTCAGAGCCTCCCCGAGTCCCCGCCGAGTCGGACCCAGGCGCCGTCGAGCGGTCGCCTTCACCGCCCGAGGAACGTCGGCTTGCGCTTCGCGAGCCAGGCCTCGTGACCCTCGCTCGCGTCCCCGCTGGCGAAGAGCAGGCGCTCCAGCTCGCGCTCCAGCGCCTGCGCACCCTCGGCGGACAGGTCGGCGCCGGTCCGCACCACGCGCTTGATCGCGCCCACGGCGAGCGCCGCCTTCTCCGGAGGCCCGAATCCGGCGGCGTAGCGCACCACCTTCTCCATGAAGTCGCCCGTGTTCGCCGTCTCCCAGACCTGGTTCACGAGACCGAGCGCCTGCGCGTCGTCGAAGCCCATCAGCTCGCCGCCGATCATCAGCTCGATCGCGCGGCTCGGGCCCACGAGCTGGGTGAGGCGATGCGTGCCGCCGATCCCCGGCATGATGCCGAGCTTGATCTCGGGCAGGCCGATCCGGCCCGCGCCCTGGCGCGCGATCCTGAGGTCCGCGGCGAGCGCGATCTCGAGACCGCCGCCCACCGTGTGCCCGTTGAGCGCCGCGATCACCAGCTTGGGCGTCTGCGCGAGCCGGTCCAGCGTCTCGGCCGCGTGGAGGAGGAACGCGTAGCGGAAGCCTGGCGTGACCGCGTGCAGCAGCCGGATGTCCCCGCCGGCGCAGAACACGGAGTCTCCCGCGCCGCGCAGCACCAGGGCGTGCACGCCGTCGTCGAACCGCGCGCGGAGGATCGCTTCGTCCAGCTCGTGCATCATCTCGAAGGTGAAGCAGTTCATTGGCGGGTTCGACAGCTCGATCAGCGCCACGCCGTCGCGCGCGCGGTAGTCCACGAGCCGGGTCGCGTTCGCGTTCATGATCCCTCCGGGGAGATGGACGACGGGCGGACAGTCTAGCGCCGCGGCGTCGCGCCCGCGCAATCCCCGCCCCCCACGACCCTCCCCCACGTCGCCTCTCGGTTTTGCGATCGGGCGCTCCTCGGCTAGGTTCCCCGCATGAGACCGGCATCCATCGTTCTGGCGATCACGCTGGCGATGCCCGGCGCGGGCCCGCGCGAGGCTACCGCCGCGAGCCGGATCCTCATGACCACGTGCCCCGCGCCCTCGATGCACGAGGTCGCGCGCAGCGTGCGCGTGTACCTCCCGCCCTCGTACGACCTGCCGGCTGCGGCGAGCCGGCGCTACCCGGTGGTCTATCTCCTCCACGGCTGGCCGGGCGGCGACGGCAACTGGCCGGGGCACGGGCGCGTGGCCGACACGATGGATTCGCTGAGCGCGCGCGGCGCGATCCCCGAGATGATCGCGGTGATGCCGAACGGGAACGGGATCGGGTTGTTCGGGCGCCAGAGCTGGCTCAACTCCTACGACGGGCGCGCGAA
>DATKKO010000261.1:0-11946 GCA_035542955.1 Terriglobales bacterium | reverse complement strand
CCCGTCCTGCTGCGCGGACCGTCGGGGCCCCACGAGCGAGCGCGCGCCGCCGCCATCGTGGAGGCGCACGGCCGGTCGTCCCTCGCCCGTCTGGCCCTGCTCGACGACAAGTCGTTCTACTTCTCGCCCGGCGGCTCGGTGGTCTCGTTCGTGGTGAAAGCCCGGGTCGGGCTCGCGCTGGGCGACCCGATCGGCCCCGCGGAGGACGCGGCCGCCGCGATCCGCGGCTTCGCCGGCCTCTGCGCGCGCAACGACTGGCGCCCCGCCTTCTATCAGGTCATGCCCGGCATGCTCGACGCGTACCACGCGGCCGGTCTCGACTCGCTGTGCGTCGGGCACGAGGCGATCGTGGATCTCGCGGGCTGGTCGCTCGAGGGCCGCCCCATGAAGCCCCTGCGCGGCGCGGTCCACCGCCTCGAGCGCGCGGGGGCGCGGGTCGAGGTGCACGAGCCGCCGCTCGCCGACGAGCTGGTGGACGAGCTGCGCGATGTGAGCGAGGAGTGGCTGGCCACGATGCGCGGCAGCGAGAAGCGCTTCTCGCTGGGCTGGTTCGACGAGCCCTACATCCGCAGCGGGCCCGTGGCCACCGTGGTCTCCGCGGCCGGCGCCGTCCGCGCCTTCGCGAACCTGGTCACCGAATACAGGCTCGACGAGCTGACGGCCGATCTCATGCGCTACCGCCGGAACGTGGAGAGCGGCACGATGGACTACCTGTTCGCGGGCCTGTTCCGCTGGGCGCAGACGCGGGGCTACGCGACGTTCAACCTCGGCCTGAGCCCGCTCGCCGGCATCGGTGAGCATCCCGGCTCGCCGGCGTTCGAGCGCGCGCTCCGCTTCATCTTCGAGCACATGAACCGCTTCTACAGCTTCCAGGGCGTGCACGCCTTCAAGGAGAAGTTCCAGCCGCGCTGGGAGCCGCGCTACCTGATCCACTCCTCGGCCGCGAGCCTGCCCGCGGTGGCGCTGGCGCTGATCCTCGCCGACTCGGGCGCGAGCACGCTGTGGCCGCGGCGCTGGACGCGCGAGCGCGCCGGAGGAACGGGGCGCGCGTTCGACACGCCGTACCCCTCCGCGCACGCGAACGCCGCGCGCCCGTGCTCCGGGCCGATCGAGGCTCCCGAAGGGAGCGCGGCCGACGGCGCAGGGGACCCGTCGGCGGAACGGGGCTAGGATCCGTCGCGAGCGGCCGCGCCCGCGCGCTCGCGCGCACGGGCGGCGGTCTCAGACGTCTCCGGCCGGCGCGGCCGCGCAGAAGTCCCCGGTGCGCCCCTGCGCGAGGCGCAGGAAGTCCGCGGTGTCCATCCGCACGACCTCGTGATGGTTCCCCGCCTGGAAGTACACGCTCGACGCGCTCCCGAACGCGCGGTCCACGTACGTGGGCAGATCGTAGAGTCGTCCGAGCGGAGGCATCGCGCCCAGCTCGCAGTCGGGGAACAGCCGCTGCAGCTCCGTCTCGGTCGCGAGCGTCGCGCCCCGCAGGCCGGCCTGGCGCGCGAAGGCCGCAAGGTCGAGATGGCAGCTCGCGGGCACGACCAGCATCGCGTACGCGCCACCCTCGTCGCGGACGACCACCACCTTGGCCATCACGCGGCCCGTCACGTGCACGCTCTGCGCCACCTCCTGCGCGGTGAACGCCTCGGCGTGGGGCAGGACCTGGAACTTCGCCCCGCTCGTCTCGATCAGGCGCAGGACCCGTTCGTTGATCGCCATTCGTCCTCCTTCCCGCCTCCGCGGCGGCAGCGCGGCCGTCACGATTCGCGTCCGGCGGACGCGCCGGCCGGCGGGACCTCGCGATCCCGGGCCGCGCGCGCCAGCAGGGCATCCGTCTCCTCGTCGGTGAGCTGCGAGAAATCGACGTAGTAGCTGCCCACGGCGTCGAACTCGGGATCGACGACGGGGCAGACGAAGCGGTCGGCCTCGGACTCGAGCGCCCGCGCCGCCTCGGCGGAGGCGCAGGGGGCGGCCACCACGATCGGGAACGCGCCGTGACGGCGCGCGTAGCGCACCGCAGCCTGCATGGTGAGACCGGTGGCGAGCCCGTCGTCCACGAGCACCGCCGCGCCGGGCAGCCAGGCCGCGAGCCTCGCCTCGCGCGGCCGCTCGATGCGCGTCCGCATGCACGCCCACGCGGCCCGGCGCGCGGCCCCGATCTCGCCCGGGCCGAGCCCGAGCTGCGCGACCGAAGCCGGATCGAGGAGGACCTCGCCGTCCTCGTCGATCGCGCCGAAGGCGAACTCCGGCGCGAACTCGGAGGTGAGCTTGTGCGCGTTCACCGCGACCAGGGGGATCGCCAGCGCCTCCGCCAGCGGCAGGCCGACGGCGACGCCGCCGCGCGGGATCGCGCCGACCACGCACGGCCGGGGACGCACGTCCGCGAGCCGCCGGGCCAGCTCACGGCCCGCGTGCGCGCGATCGTCGAAGCGCATGCCACCTCGCTCGGGACGGTCGGGCGGGTCGGTCCTGACGCGCCCTCCCGGACGGAGGACGAACCCTCCCGCTCCACCGCAAACCTAACCAATCCTGCACACGCTGCAACACGAGAAGTTGCAGACCCCGCCTCGACCCGGTGTAGTCTGCGTCAGCCGGGCCGGGCGACGCGGCTCGCGTCCCGGCCTGCCCGGACGCGCCTCGCGCCCCCACGGATCCACACGAGAGGACCGGATGGCCGCAGATCCCACATCGTCCCCCGGCTCGGTCGCCTTCGAGCGCGCGGACCTCGATCGCCTCTTCGGCCTCCTCCACGAGCGCGGCTACACCGTGGTCGGGCCGACGCTCCGCCAGGGCGCCGTGGTCCTCGACGAGATCGAGGACGCGAGCCGGCTGCCCGCGGGCTGGACCGACGATCAGGAAGCCGGCCAGTACCGGCTGCGCCGCTCCGGGAGCCCCGCGCTCTTCGACGGGAGATCCGGCCCGGCCTCGGCCAAGCGCGCGCTCCTCCCGCCCACGGCCACGCTCCTTCAGGCGCGGCGCGCGGGCGCCACGCTCGAGCTGCTCGAGGGCGATCCACCCCCGCCGAAGCTCGCCTGCCTCGGCGTGCGCGCCTGCGACCTCGCCGCGATCGAGATCCAGGATCGCGTCCTGCTCGGCGGCTCCTACCAGGATCCGATCTACCGCGCCCGGCGCGAGAACCTGCTCGTGATCGCGGTCCAGTGCGCGAGCGCGGGGGGCACGTGCTTCTGCGCCTCGATGGGCACAGGGCCCGAGGTGCGCTCGGGCCACGACCTCGCGCTCGCCGAGATCGTGGCGGACGGCCGGCACACGTTCGTCGCCTCCGCGGGCACGGCGCACGGCCGCGAGCTGCTCGACGGGATGCGCGCCCGACCGGCGACCGCGGCGGAGCAGGAGGCCGTGCGCGCCGCGGTCGCCCGCTGCCGCGCGAGCATGGGGCGCACGCTCGACACCGACGACCTGCCCGGCCTGCTCGCGCGCACCCTCGAGCACCCGAACTGGGACGCGGTGGCGCTGCGCTGCCTGGCCTGCGGCAACTGCGTGCTCGTCTGCCCGACCTGCTTCTGCGTGAACACCGAGGACGTCACCGACGTGCCCACGGGGCTCACCCGCCGCGTGCGCCGCTGGGACACGTGCTACTCGCTCGACTACTCGTACATCCACGGCGGCAACGTGCGCACCTCGATCCGCGCCCGCTACCGCCAGTGGCTGACCCACAAGCTCGGCACCTGGCATGCCCAGTTCGGCACCACGGGCTGCGTGGGCTGCGGCCGCTGCATCACCTGGTGCCCCGCCGCGATCGACATCACCGAGGAGGCCGCGAAGCTGCGGCAACCTCCGGCCCGGAAGGAGGCGTCACGTGGAAACGCTTGAACCCATCATCGCGGGCCACCCGTTCTTCCAGGGGATGAAGCCGGAGCACATCCGGCTCGTCACCGGCTGCGCGGCCAACGTGCGCTTCGAGCCGGGCGAGTACGTGGGACGCGAGGGGGAGCCCGCTCACCGCTTCTGGGTGATCCGCCAGGGCCGGATCGCGCTCGAGATCCACGCCCCCGGGCGCGGCGCGCTCACGATCCAGACGCTCGGCGACGGCGACGTGGCCGGCTGGTCGTGGATCGTGCCGCCCTACCAGCTCCGCTTCGACATCCACGCCATGACCGCGACGCGCGCGCTCATGTTCGACGGCGAGTGCCTGCGCGGGAAGTTCGCCACCGACCACGAGCTGGGGTACGAGATGATGCAGCGCTTCTCGCACGTCATGCTGCGGCGCCTCGAGGCGATGAGCCTGCAGCTCCTCGATCTCTACGGCGACCACGTGGGCGGGCATGACTGATCCCGCCCGTCCGCCCGCCGAGCGCGGCGCGCCCGAGGGGCACCCGGACCCGCGCTTCGCGCGGGTGCCCCAGGCGGGTCCGCCGGCCGCGCCCGATCCCATGCGGCCGGTCCGCTGGCGGGTCCTGCGCAACGAGAGCGAGACCCACGACACGTTCACGCTCACGCTGGAGCCGGCCGAGGAGCGCCCGCCGTTCCGCTTCGCGCCCGGGCAGTTCAACATGCTCTACGCGCCCGGGGTGGGTGAGGCCGCGATCTCGATGAGCGGGCGCGCGGGTGCGGCGGACCGCATCGCGCACACGATCCGCGCCGTGGGCCGCGTGACCACGAGTCTGCGCGCGCGGCGGCGCGGCGACGAGATCGGGCTGCGCGGCCCGTTCGGCGCGCCCTGGCCGGTGGCGCTCGCCCATGGGCACGACGTGCTGCTCGTGGCCGGCGGCATCGGGCTCGCGCCGCTGCGGCCCGCGCTGCTCGAGATCTTCGACCACCGCGAGCGCTTCGGCCGCGTCTCGCTGCTCTTCGGCGCGCGCTCGCCGCGCGATCTCCTGTTCGCGCGGGAGATCGAGACCTGGCGCGGGCGCTTCGACGTCGACGTGGAGGTGACCGTGGACCGCGCCGGGCCGGAGTGGCGCGGTACGGTCGGCGTGGTGACCACGCTCGTGCCGCAGGCGCGGTTCGATCCCGCGGGCACGGCGGCCTTCGTCTGCGGGCCGGAGGTGATGATGTCCTTCACCGTGCGCGAGCTCGAGCGGCGCGGCGTGCCGCGCGAGCGCGTGTGGATCTCGATGGAGCGGAACATGCGCTGCGGCCTCGGCCTGTGCGGCCACTGCCAGTTCGGTCCGCTGTTCGTGTGCAAGGACGGGCCGGTCTTCCGCTACGACCGGGTGGCCGCCCTGCTCGGCGTGCACGAGGTCTGACGATGCCCGGAACCCGCAAGCCCCGCCTCGCCGTGATGAAGTTCGCCTCGTGTGACGGCTGCCAGCTCTCGCTGCTCGACTGCGAGGACGAGCTGCTGGCGCTCGCCGGCCTGGTGGAGATCGCGAACTTCGCCGAGGCTTCGCGCGCCGTGATCCGCGGCCCCTACGACCTCACGCTGGTCGAGGGCTCGATCACCACCCCGCACGACGCGGAGCGCATCCACCAGGTGCGGCGGGCCTCGAAGGTGCTGGTCGCCTTCGGCGCCTGCGCCACGGCGGGCGGCATCCAGGCGCTGCGCAACTTCGCGGAGGTCGGCCGCTGGGTGCCGCTGGTCTACTCCGTGCCGGACTGGATCCAGACGCTCAAGACCTCGACCCCGATCGCCCACCACGTGAAGGTGGACTACGAGCTGCAGGGCTGCCCGCCGAACAAGGACCAGCTCCTGCAGGTGGTGACCGCGTTCCTTGCGGGCCGGCGGCCGTTCCTGCCCACGCACGCGGTCTGCGTCGAATGCAAGCGCCGGGGCACGGTCTGCGTGATCGTGGCGCGCGGCGTCCCCTGCCTCGGTCCGGTGACCCGCACCGGATGCGGCGCGCTGTGCCCCTCGTACGATCGCGGCTGCTACGGCTGCTTCGGGCCCCTCCACGGCGCCAACACCGCCTCGCTCAGCCGGGTGATGCGCGGGAACGGCGCACGGCCGCGCGACCTCGTGCGGCTCTACCGCAGCTTCAACGGCTCCACCGACACCTTCCGCAGGGCGAGCGAGGCCCAGGAGCGCGAGGCGGAGGACACCCATGAGTGAGCGCCGCACCCGGACGATCCGCGTTCCCGCGCTCGCCCGGGTGGAGGGCGAGGGCGGGCTCGAGGTGCGGGTGAGCCAGGGGAAGGTGACCGCCGTCCGCTTCCGCGTCTTCGAGCCGCCGCGCCTGTTCGAGGGATTCCTGCGGGGGCGCGACTTCCGCGAGGCGCCGGACATCACCTCGCGCATCTGCGGGATCTGCCCGATCGCCTACCAGATGAGCGCCGTGCACGCGATGGAGGCGGCCTGCGGCGCGCGGGTGGACGGTCCGCTGCGCGAGCTGCGCCGGCTCCTCTACTCCGGCGAGTGGATCGAGAGCCACGCGCTCCACGTCGTGCTGCTCCACGCGCCCGACTTCCTCGGCTACGAGAGCGCGATCGCGATGGCGAAGGACCACGGGACCGCGGTCGAGCGCGGCCTCGCCCTGAAGAAGATCGGCAACGCCGTGGTCGACCTGCTGGGCGGCCGCGAGATCCACCCGGTGAACGTGCGCGTGGGCGGGTTCTATCGCGTGCCGACGACGCGCGAGCTGAGTGGGCTGCGCGAGCCGCTCGAGCGCGCCCGGGACCTGGCCCTCGAGCTCGCCGCATGGGTGAGCCGGTTCCCCTTCCCCGACTTCGAGCGCGAGGTCGAGTTCGTCGCGCTGCGACCGCCCGGCGAGTACCCGTTCAACGAGGGACGCATCGCCTCGAGCCTCGGGCTCGACATCGCGGCCGCGGAGTTCGACGCGCACTTCGGGGAGGAGCACGTCCGGCACTCGACCGCGCTGCACGGGTTCCGGCGGCGGCCGGCCTCCGCCGGGCCGGCCGCGCGCGGCGAGCCGGAAGCCGTCTACCTCGTCGGCCCGCTCGCGCGCTATGCTCTCAACTTCGACCGGCTCTCCCCGCTCGCGCGCGAGACCGCGCGCGCGGCGGGGCTCGGCCCCGTGTGCCGGAATCCGTTCCAGAGCATCATCGTGCGCGCGGTCGAGATCCTGTGGGCGACCGAGGAGGCCCTGCGCATCGTGAACGCGTACGAGCCGCCGGACCGGCCGGCGGTGGAGGTCGAGCCGAGGGCCGCGACCGGGTGGGGAGCGACCGAGGCCCCGCGCGGGCTCCTCGTCCACGGCTACCGCCTCGAGGCCGACGGCTCGATCGCGGAGGCGCGGATCATCCCGCCCACCTCGCAGAACCAGCGCTCGATCGAGCGCGACCTGCGCGCCTTCGTCGAGCCGCGGCTCGACGCCGACGAGAGCGCGTTGACCTGGCGGTGCGAGCAGACGGTGCGCAACTACGACCCATGCATCTCGTGCTCCACGCACTTCGTGAAGCTCCGCATCGACCCGGACGGGAGCGCGTGCCGCTCGTGATCGGCGTGGGCCGCGAGGGGCGGGGAGACGACGCGGCCGGCCTGCGCGCGGCGCGGCTGGTGCGCGCGCTGCTCTGGCCGCAGGTGCGCATGGTCGAGTGCGCGGGCGACGCCCCCGCGCTGCTCGAGGCCTGGCGCGACGAGAGCGCGGTCATCGTGGTAGACGCCCTGTCCTCGGGGGCGCCGCCCGGCACCGTGCGCCGCATCGACGCGAGCGGGGCCCCGCTCCCGGCCGAGTTCTCGCGCGCCTCCACGCACGTCCTCGGCCTCGCCGAGGCGATCGAGCTGGGGCGCTCGCTCGGGCGGCTGCCCCGCTCGCTCGTGCTCTACGGCATCGAGGGCAGGTCGTTCGCGCCGGGCGCGAGGCTGTCGTACCCCGTCGAGTGCGCGCTGCGCGAGGCCGCGCTGCTCATCACCGAGGAGATCCTCGCTGGCGGGGGCCTCGAGCCGCCCCGGCGCCGCCCCGAGGAGACGCGTCCGTGATGCTCCTGCTCTTCGCCGCCGCCACGCTGCGCATCAGCGTTCCCTACACGCTGGCCGCGCTCGGCGCCTCGATCAACGAGCGGGGCGGCGTGATCAACATCGCGCTCGAAGGGATGATGCTGAACGGCGCGCTGGCCTACGTGCTCGGGGCCTGGGTCACGGGGAATCCGTGGGCGGGGCTCCTCGCCGCGCTCGCCGCCGGGGTCGCGACCGGCGGGCTGCACGCGCTGGTCACGATCGGCGCGCGCGCGGACCAGATCACGAGCGGGCTTGGCATCAACCTGCTCGCGGCGGGCCTCACGAAGTTCGTGCTCACGCAGGTCTTCCACTCGTCTTCGAACTCCTCGCGCGTGGTGGGGCTACCGAGCTGGAACCTGGCCGGCCTCGCGCGCGTGCCGGGCATCGGTCCGGTGCTGGCGACGCCGCTCGTGCTCGTCACGCTGGCCGCGGTGCTGGGCGGGCAGTGGCTGCTGTTCCGCTCCGTGTTCGGGCTCCGGCTGCGCAGCGTGGGCGAGCGGCCGGAGGCCGCGGCCACGCTCGGCCTGTCCGTGAGCACGTATCGGACGCTGGGCGTCCTCGTCTCCGGGGCGCTCTCGGGGCTGGCGGGCGCGTGGCTCGCGAGCGAGCAGCACTCGTTCACGGACGGGATGACCGGAGGGCGCGGGTACATCGCGCTCGCGGCCATGATCGTGGGCAAGTGGTCCCCGGCGGGCGCCGCGGCGGCCTGCCTGCTGTTCGGAGCCGCCGAGGCGCTGCAGATCACGGTGCAGGGGACGCGCTTCCCGAACGAGCTGCTCCAGATGACGCCGTATCTGGTCACCATGCTGGCGCTGGCCGGGTTCATCGGTCGGGCGGTGGCTCCGCTCGCGGACGGCATTCCGTACGATCCGGAGGAGCCCTAGTCATCGCGCGTTCCGCAGCCCGAGTGGCCTCGATTCCGCGCACGTGCGGCCGGGCTCGTCGCCGGTCCTCCCCCGGGTCATCGCCCTGCAAACTCGCGCGCGCCCGCTGACGCACACCCGGGCAAGACGCATCCTGACGACATGAAGGGGCTCGGCCCGCGCTCCCGGACCGACCTCGAGAGAAGGAGGACATATGAAGAGCCGCGGATTCTCGCATGGGCTCGGCGCGGCGGCCGTGCCGCTGGCCTTGAGCATGGCTCTGTTGATGGCGCCGCTGGGTGTGGCGGCCGCCCAGGGCCGCGGGGGCGGCGGCGGCCGGGGCTTCGCCGGCGGCGGCGGCCGCGGCGGCGGCAGCACGATGACCAGCCGTCCGGGCGGCGGCTCCGCGGGCCGCGGCGGCTTCGCGGGCCGCGGCGGCTTCGCGGGTCGAGGTGGTGTCGCGAGTCGAGGCGGTGTCGCGAGTCGAGGCGGTGTCGCGGGCCGCGGCGGGTTCGTGGGCCGCAGCGGGTTCGTCGGCCGCGGCGGGTTCGTCGGCCGCGGCGGATTCATCGGGCGCCCGGGCTTTCGTGGCCCGGTGGTCCGCAGGGGAGACTTCTTCTTCCCGCGCGGCTTCTTCCATCGCGGACGCCCGCTCCGCTTCTTCGGCGGATTCTCGCTGGCGTTCTACTACCCGTACTATTACGACCCGTATCCGTATCCCTATCCGTATCCGACCTATTACGACGAGTCGCCCGGCACGGTCGTCGAGCTGACGAACATCCCACCTCCGGGCTGCTACTACTACGACCCGTACGGGGACGTGGGCTTCGACTCGCTCGACGAGTACTGGGACTACATGCGCACGCACCACGACCCGATGCTGCTCGAGGTCATCGACGGGCGGACCGACCGCGTACTCAGCACGTTCGAGTACGTCGACGGTCACTGGGTGCTCTCGACCTAGCCGTCCTCACGAGGGCGCCGGCGCTCAAGGATGAGTGCCGTGCCCTCGTGATTGCGCCGCGGGCTCGCGCCCGGCGATAATGCCCGGCTCATGAGCGAGCTCCCGCTTCCGGCTCCCGACGTTCCCACGCGCGTGGCCGAGGCCGTGCGCGCCATCCGCGAGCGAACCGCTCTGATCCCGCGCGTGGGCCTCACCCTGGGGTCGGGCCTCGGCGGCGTGGTGGATTCGCTGGAGGACGCGACGGTCTTCGCGACCGCCGATCTCCCTCACTGGCCGCGCTCGACCGTTCCGGGGCACGCGGGCCGCCTGGCGCTGGGGCGCTGGCACGGCGTCCCGCTGGCCGCGCTGTCCGGCCGGAGCCACCGCTACGAGGGCTATGCGCTGGATCGCGTGACGTTCTCCGTGCGCGTGATGCACGCGCTCGGCGCGCGCGTCCTGGTCTTCACGAACGCGGTGGGCACGATGAACCCCGGCTATCGCCCGGGGGACCTGATGCTCGCGGTGGACCACATCAACTTCATCGGCAAGCGCGGACTCTTCAGCCGGGACGAGTTGATCGCGCGGCGCGCGGGGCGGCTCGTGGGCGGCCCCTACAGCCCGCGTCTGCGGGAGGCCCTGATCGAGGCGGCCCGTGCGGCGGGCGTGCCGCTCCAGCGCGGCGTGCTCATGGGCGGGCTGGGCCCCGGCTACGAGACCGCGGCCGAGGTCCGGATGGCCGCGGATCTCGGGGCCGACGTGGCGTGCATGAGCACCGTGCACGAGGTCATGCTCGCGGCGCAGCTCGGGGCCGAGGCGGGCAGCATCTCCTGCGTCACGAACCGGGCGACGGGCCTGTCGTCGGGGCCGCTGGATCACCACGAGGTCACGGAGGTCGCGAACCGCGTTGCGCTCGCGCTGCGGCGCATCCTCGAGGAGTTCCTGAAGGCGGACGCGCGACGCGCCGGGTGATGCGCGCGCCGCTCGCTCTCGCCGCTTCCGTCGTCTAGAAGTGCGCCCGGAAGCCCACCCGGAAGCTGCGGCGAGAACCGTTCACGAGGAAGCTCGCCCGGTCGAAGATCCGGAACCGGCTCCGCTCGATCCGGTCGATCGTGCGCCCGGACCAGTAGCCGAGGGCCGCGCCCGCGACCACGTCGCTCAGCCAGTGCTCGTTCTCGCGGATCCGCGACCAGCCCACCGCCGACGCGGCGGGGTACACGACCCAGGGCACCCAGCGGGCTCTGGTCTCGGATTGGATCGCGGCGGCGGCGGCGAAGGCCACCGTCGTGTGACCGGACGGGAAGGCCCCGTTGATTCGCACGAAGGGTTGGAAGTCGTCGGGGTCGCAAGTGCCCCTCGCGGGACGGGCCCGGCCGACGCAGACCTTGAGCCCGAGATCGAGCAGCCCGGCGCCCGCGATCGCGCCCGCGACACGGGCGCTCGAAGCCGATAGGCCCGGCAATCCCGTGAGGCGTCCGGTGGCGTAGCTCGCGAGCAGCGCGGGTCCCACCACGAGGGGATTGCCGAGGTGTTCGGCGAGTCGCGCGATTCCCTTCTCCGCCCCCTCGCCCCCCTGCGATTCGCGCCAGGCCCAGCGATCGCCGAACGAGCTGGCCGCGATCCCCACGGCGGATGCCGCCGCGAGAACCGCGTCTCCCGACGACAGGATCGAGCTGCCCGCGCCGGGCGGCGGGGTCGCTGAAACCAGCACTCCGTCGCAGAGGGCGGGCGTGCTGAGGCTGGCCAGGAAGAGGCCGACCAAGACGATGAAACGGCGCAGGGGCAGCAGCTTGGGTTACTCCTTGCTCTCGTGCGCCCGGTCGGCGTGAACCCGAGGGGGAATCGGGTAACGCCCATTGTACAACACCAGGTCATGGGCACGACAGGGAAATCTCCGGCTCGGCCCGAACGAGGCGGGCTCATCCTTGATGATTCCCTGACGAATGGCTGCGGGTCGCTCATTAGGCTGGCCGTTGGTCGCGGAGGGGGCGTACCCCCAACATTGGCCCCTGCGAATCGCAGCCTGCCCTGTCGCACCCCCGTGCCGGGCGCCGGTTGCTCCTGGTCCGCGAACGGACATGAACGGGCATGCCCCGTTCCCGCGTCAGCCGCGTTGGAGGCGCGGCGGCGTGCGGGTCGTCCTCTCCTCCGCACAGGTGATGCTGATGAAGCGGATGCTGAAGCTCATCGTCCTCGTCCTCGCGGCCACCCTCGTCGGCGCTCCGCTCGCGATCGCTCAGGAGGCGGGCGCGACCGATTCGACGAAGATGGAAAACAAGATGGAAAAGAAGCACATG
>DATKKO010000260.1:0-3191 GCA_035542955.1 Terriglobales bacterium | reverse complement strand
TTTCGCTGTCATCCTGAGCGAGCGCAGCGAGCGAAGAATCCCCCCAAGCCCTGATCGCACGCCACCCAGTCATTCTGAGGCCGCGAAGCGGCCGAAGAATCCCCCCAAGCTGTACCGGACCCAGTCGCGCTGCAGAGCTTGGGGAGATCCTTCGTCGGGCCGCCTTCGGCGTCCCTCCTCAGGATGACACCAGGGGGCGGAAGGCAGGCCTCCTCAGGATGACAGCGGTCTTTCGTTGTCATCCTGAGCGAGCGTAGCGAGCGAAGGGTCCCCCAAAGTCCTGATCGCCCGTCGTCACGCCGCGCGGCGATCCGCTACTTCGGCACGGCGTCGCGGTCGCGCGCGTCGGTGTCGTTCGTGACGTGCGGGATCGTCGCCATGTACTCGAGGTGCTGCGACGCGGCGATGTCCTTCGGGAACGTCGTGATGTCCGGCTTGCCGGTGAGGCTCATCCCACCCGTGCGGAAGCACCGCTCGACGTACTCCGAGCAGAACATCGCCCTCGGGTAGACGGGATCCGCGAGCTTGATCTTGGCGATCCAGTGCCAGATGTTGCGCAGCAGGTCGCCGAACCCGTACGCGAGCCCGAGGTCCGACTTCGCCTCGACGAGCACGGCCGCCAGCTTGGTGCCGCATTCGGGGAACGCATCCTTCTTGAGCTTGTACCAGTCCACGCGGCCCGGGTACGTCGCCACCGCGACGCTCATCGGGATCGCCTGGATCCCCGGCCCCTCCGCCTGCAGGATCATCAGGCGGTCGCCCCACCACGCCGAGAGCGCGGCGTGCGAGTAGTAGCTGAAGTCCACCTTCTCGAAAAGCTTGGAGATCAGGAACTGGCCGCGGAAGAGGAACACGTCGCCGTCCTCGACCCGGTCGCGGACCTGGCCGTACGACTGCAGCCTCTCGAGCGGCACCAGCGGAAGTCTCGCCATCTCGTCTCCCCCCTCGTGATCCGGTGATTCACTCCCACCTTCCGGGCGCCAGCATCCCCGCCATGCGCTCCGGGTCGGAGGCGCCCAGCTCGCCGAGCGCCTTGCGAGCGTCCGCGACCAGCGCCGCGCCCTCGGACCCGCCGGCGAGCGCGCCGCGGCGCCACCGGGCCGCGGCCGCGAGGTGCGACATCCCCACCTCGGCGAGCCGGGCCTCCGCGGCCGACGCGACGCTCGCCGCGGCCTCGCGGTCGCCCCGCGCGCATGCGAGCGCGGCGCGCACGAGCGCCGCCTGGCCGTCGCCCCACGGCATCCGCTCCTCGGCGAGCGCCCGGGCGTCCCGCTCCGCCCGCGCGAGCAGCTCGCGCACCTCCGAGCCCCGCGACTCGGCGGCGAGCGCGAGCGCGGCGCGCGCGCGCAGGTAGAGCGCCTCGATCTTGACCGACTGCACCCGCGGCAGCAGCGAGTGCCGGAACGTCCTCCACCCCGCCTCGAGCCGCTGCCAGGCGCGCTCGGGGCGCCCGGCGTAGAGGTCGATCTCGCCGTGCGCGAACCAGTCCCAGTAGTGCTGCACCTGGAATGACCGCTGCCGCCACCCCTCGAGGCTGCGCTCCTGCTCCTCGCCGGCGCGCCCCGAGTCGCCCGCGGCGAGGTGCGTCAGATACGCGTTGCGCGTCAGGATGTAGGTGGTGAGGTAGAGGTCGCCGCGATCGACGGCGTCTGCGCGCAGCGGCGCGATGCGCGCCGCGAGCTCGGCCCACCGCCCGGTGTTCGCGAGCGCGTGGAGCTGGTACAGCTGCGCCGTGTCGAGCTCCCACATTACCCCGGTGCAGCGCTCGCGGAGGATCGCCTCGCCCCGCCGGCACGCCGCGAGCGAGTCGGGGAAGTCCCCGGCCATGCTCGCCGCGATCCCCTCCTGGACCGCGAGCAGGCCGTGCAGGTACGGGTTGCCGCGCCCCTCCACGAGCGCGCGGCACTGCTCGCGCAGCGTCGCCGTGCGCCGCGTGGTGCGCCCGCCGCCGGTCGAGGAGAACCCGAACTCCATCAGCAGCGCGCGCGCCACCCGCACCGGCTCGCCCGACTGCAGCGCGAGGAGCAGGCACCGCGCCTGGAAGTGCGCGCTGCGGACGACCTCGACCATCCCGAGGCCGACGCCCACCGACCAGCACACGTCGGTGCGCGTGAGCAGGTCGGCCGGCACCCTCGCCGCCTCGCGCTCGCGGAAGCGCACCCCGCGCAGCGCGAGCTGGAGCCGGCGCGCGAGGAGGCCGACGAGCGCCCGGCGCGGCGTGGGCGCGAGCCGCATCCCGACCGTGCCGAGCACCCTCTCGAGCGCCTGCAGCCCCTCCGCGATGTGCCCGCTGATGAGGAACTGCTCCGCGGCGCGGCGCCGCAGCTCGAGCGCACCCTCGGGTGCGCCCTCGGCCGCCGCGAGGTACGCCTTGCCGGCCTCGGCGCCGCGCCCGGCGTTCGCGAGCGCGTCGGCGAGCTTGCCGCGCAGCGAGCTCTCGCCGTGCGAGTCGCCCTTCCACGCCCCGAGGCTCATCTGGTACAGGCGCGCGGCGCGGTCGAACGCGAGCGCGGCCGCGGCCTTGTCGGCGGCGCGCAGCGCGTAGCGGCCCGCCATCTCGTCGGCGCCCGCGCTGAGGTAGTGCTCGGCGAGCGTCTCGGCGTCGGCGGACGGGGCGCTCTCCCACGCGAACGCGAGGTGCCGGTGGCACGCGGCGAGCGCGCTCTCCGACAGCGACGCGACCACCGTCTCGCGGATGCGATCGTGGAACGTCTCGAACGCCTCGCGGTCCTCGAGCGCGCACTTCCGTATCCAGCGCCCCTCGAGCAGCGACTCGATCGTGGCGGTGTCCTTCGGATCGAGCCACGCCGCGAGGTTGGCCACCTTGAGGTCCACCGGCCGGCCGGCCACGGCGAACGCCTCGAGCAGGCGGCGCGGCTCCGCGGCGAGCCCGGCGAGGCGCGCGTGGATCGCCGACTCGAGCGAGACTTGCTCTCCCGCGGGCGCCGGGGCGGGGCCGCCCGGGCGGGCCAGCTCGTCGACGAAGAACGGACTCCCCCCGGACTCGACCGCGATCTGGTCGGCGAGCGCGGTCGAGCCCGCCTCCTCCCCGCCGAGCAGGGTGAGCGCGAGCTCGCGGGCCTCGTCCCGGGTGAGCGAGCCGACCTGGATCTCCCGGCGCCCGGAGGCGAGGTCGGGGTCCTCGGCGAGGAGCCGCAGGATCGGGCTCCGTTCGACGTCCTCGATCCGGT
>DATKKO010000259.1:0-7253 GCA_035542955.1 Terriglobales bacterium | reverse complement strand
CCTTCATCGAGAGCCCGGGCAGATCGGCGCCGCGGATCGCGCCGAGATCCTCGGTGAGCAGCGAGTGGCCCGGATAGCTCGTCGGCAGACAGCTCACGAGCTGGATCAGGCCGGTCTCGCCGTCGGGCAGGGGCGCGAGCGAGACCGGGTCGCGGACGATCACCTCGGAGAAGATCGGCGCGTGCAGGTGATGGCGCTCGTTCTCGAAGTACACGCTCCCCACCTGCTCGACCATGCCGTAGAAGTTGATCGCGCGCTCGATCCCGGTGAGCTCGCGCAGGCGCGCGCGGAACATATCCGGGCTCACGGCGAGGTCCTCGAGCCGCTTCCAGCCGCCCGAGTGGACCAGCGTGGCCTGGGACAGATCGATCGTGACGCGCTCGCGCGCGAGCGCCCCCGCGAAGTACTGCCATACCATCCAGGTGAAGCCGAAGAGGAGCAGCCGGCGGCCGCGCGCGGATTCGAGGTAGGCGCGCAGGCCGTCGACGTCGAGGCTCATGTCCTCGCGGAGCGCGTAGAAGGGCCGGTGCCCGAACTGCATCATGCCGAGGATGCCGGCGCCGCGCGCCGAGTACGAGCTGCGGTCCTTGAGCACGCCCGCGTGATCGAGGACGATCATCGGCAGCCGCTCCTTGCCGAGGAAGTGCTGGGCCACCTTGACCAGCACCGCCGACTGGACCTGGCTCGTCTCCGCGTCCACGTAGACGCGGCTCACCTGCTGGCCGCTCGTGCCGCTCGAGGTGAGCACCTTGATCACCTCGCCGTCGGGCACGCTCTTCAGCTCGCGCGCCTTGAAGAGCGACACCGGGAAGAACGGCAGGCCTTCGAGGCGGGTGAAGTCCACCGCCGCGAGGCCACCGAAGACCCGGTCCACGATGTTCCGGTAGGGCGGGCACGCCGCGTAGTGATGCCGGGTCAGCGCCTCCAGCCGCGGCAGGAGCAGCGTCCGCTTCTCCTCCTCCCGCAGCTCGAAGGGCGGCCGGTCCAGCAGGTCGCGCGCGGGGCTCCTCATGGCGCCACCCGCTCGAGCGCGCGGTAGTCCTTCTTGCCCGACGAGGTTCGCGGCAGCGCCCGCATGGGGCGCACCACGATCGCGCCGGGCGGCACCGAGAGCCGGTGCGCGACGTGGAGCGCGAGCGCATCGGCGGGGACCGAGCCGTCCTGCTCGACGTGCACCACGAGATGGTCGGCGCCGTCCAGCACGGCCACGTGCACGGGGAACGCCGCCTCGAGATCGCGCTCGACGTCCTCGAGGCTGATCCGTCGGCCGAAGAGCTTGGCGAAGCGCTTGAGCCGTCCGACCACGCGGAAGTATCCGTCCTCGTCCACCGCGCCCAGATCCCCGGTCCTGAGCACGCCGCCGAGCAGATCGCCCTGCGCGAGATCCTCCGGCCCCTCGGCGTACCCCATCATCACGTTCGGCCCCTCGTACACCAGCTCCCGCAGATCCTCCGCGCCCTCGACCGGGGCGAGGCTCAGCCTGCCGTCGGGGATCGCGATCCCGATCGAGCCGATCTTCCGCGCGAGGGCCTCCCAGGGCACGTAGGAGATCCGCGCCGTGGCCTCGGTCTGCCCGTACATGACGAAGAAGCGCCGGCCCGCGCGCGCGAAGAGCTGCTGGAAGTGCGCGATCAGGTCGGGGCGCAGGCCGCCGCCGGCCTGCGTCATGGTGCGCAGCGAAGGATGGCGGGCCGGATCGAAGCGCAGGCGGTGCAGGGTCTCGTAGACGTAGGGCACGCCCGCGAACGAGGTGCAGCGCTCCTCGTCGAACACCTTCCAGAACTCGGGCCGCAGGAACGAGTGCGGGGTGAGCACCACGGTGCCGCCGGCGAGCAGATGCGAGTTGAGCACGGAGAGGCCGTACGAGTAGTGCATGGCCAGGCTCTGGATCGGCCGCTCGTCGGGGCCGAGCTCGAGATAGCGCGCGATCGAGCGCGCGTTCGACTCGAGGTTGCGCAGCGTGAGCCGGACGAGCTTCGGGTTGCCGGTCGAGCCCGAGGTCGTGAGCAGCAGCGCGAGATCCGGGTGGAGCGCCGTTCGCTCGCCGCCGGGTTCCCGCGCGGAGCGCGAGTGTCGCGACCAGCCATGGTAGCGGCCCCGCGTTCCCCGCTCGCGGTAGCCCTCCGGCGCGGGGAGCGTCTCGGGCAGGAGCAGCAGCTCCGGCTGGTAGGCGCCCACGAGCCGCGCGAGCGACAGGCTCTCGGTCTCGACCAGGCACAGCGGAACGCGGGCGCTCAGGCAGCCGAGATAGATCACCACCGAATCGATGTCCGGCCCCATGGCGAGGAACGCGAGGCCTCGGCCGCCGAGCGTCGCGCGCAGCCACTCCGCCGCGTGATCCACGCGGTCCGCCAGCTCGCCGTAGCCGAGGCGCGCCGACGCGGTGGGCTCGACCAGGGCCGTGCGCCCCGGAGGGTGACGGCGGACGAGATCGATCAATCCTCGATCCCTCCGTCGACCTCGAGAACCTGCCCGGTGACGTAGCGGGACGAAGCGGACGCCAGATGGAGGATCGCCGCCGCGACCTCCTCGGGCGAGGCGATGCGGCCGAGGCGGATGCGCTCCACGATGCGCGCGCGATCCTCGGCCGCGAGGCCGCTCATCATCTCCGTGTCCACGTAGCCGGGCGCCACCGCGTTCACGCGGATTCCCTTCGGCGCGAGTTCCTTCGCGCAGGCCCGGGTGAAGGCCACGACGGCGCCCTTGGACGCGGAGTACGCCGAGAGACCCTCGGTGCCGCGGGTGCCCGCGATGGAGGCGACGTTCACGATCGCCGGGCCGCGCGCCGCGTCCATGACCCGCAGGGCGTACTGGGTGAGCTGGACGAGCGCCACGACATTGACCTCGAGCAGCTCGCGCACGTCGGCGGTGGGGATCATCCCCAGCCGTCCCGCCTTGAGGACGCCCGCGTTGTTCACGAGCACGTCGAGATGTCCGTACTCCTTGCGGCAGGCCTGGACGAGCTGCTTGACGAAGCCTTCGTCCCGCACGTCCCCGAGCATCGCCTTCACGCGGGCGCCCGTCGCCCGCAGCCTCGCCGCCATGCTCTCGGTCTCCGGACTCCGCCCGCAGATCACGAGCGGCGCCCCCTCGGCCGCGAACAGGCGGGCGGTGGCCGCCCCGATCCCGCGGCTCGCTCCCGTGATCAGCGCGGCACGGCCCTCAAGCTGCATCGAAGCTCACCCCGTAGCGTCCGAGGATCTCCTTCGCCTGGGCCACGCTGCTCAGCGCGAGGATGTCGTCGGTGTCGAGCATGATGTCGAAGGCGCTCTCGAGCGCGGCCACCAGGGCCATGTGCCCGACGGAATCCCAGGCCTTGATCGAGTTGTAGGCGAGCTCGTCCGTGACCTGATCGATGGGGATCCCGAGCACGCTGCTGAAGCACTCCCTGAGTTTCGTATCGTTCATGACCGTCCCGGGTTCGAGACGACGGTTGCCCGAGCGCCCGCGCGACCGGGCCGACAGATGGCCGATCCATACTGCACCGTGCCCGGCCGGGTCGCAACAAACGCTCCCGGGTTCCGCGCCCGCGACGGGCGCCGGCCGCGCGGGCGAGCGGCCGCGCCCGCGCGAGGGCGATCACTCCCCGAAGTGGAACGGTTTCCCCTCGCGATAGCGCGCGAGCTGCCGCTCGTAGGCCCGGATCTCCTCGCTCGCGCCGCCCGCCCGCGCGAGCTGGATCGCGCGCTCGCAGGCGCGGACCGCGTCGCCGTATCGGCCGGCCTCCGCGTAGGCGGCGGCGAGCGTGCTGTAGATCGCGCCCACCGGCTCCGGGCTCTCGGCGCGCACGCGCTCGGCGAGGCGCACGGCCTCGGCGCCGTCGCGCTGCCGCGGATCGTCGCTCGTCGCCCGCATCCAGGCGATGTTGTCGAGCGCATCGAGGTCGCCGGGCGCGCGCGCGAGGATCGCCCGGTACGCCGCGACCGCCTCGCCCACGCGATTCTCGCGCGCGAGGAGGATCGCGAGCTGCCGCGTCGTCTCGATGCCGGCGGGGTTCGCGGCGAGCGCGCGGCGCAGGCTGTCCTCGGTCCCGGGCGCGAGCCCGAGCGAGGCCTCGAGGTGCGGGATGGCGCGGCGCAGTTCGCCCGCCTCGAGCAGGGCCTTGCCCAGGTTCTGGTGCGCCATGCGCACGCCCACCAGATTGCCCCGGCTCGCCACGAGCACGCGATCGAAGAGCGACTCCGTGCTTCGCCAGATCGCGACCTGGCGCGCGGTCGCGATGCCGAGGGTCGCGAGGGCGATCACCGCGAGCCCCGCCGACGTCACGCGCAGGGCGCGCCGATCCCGGACCCGATCGGCGATCCACCACACGAGCGCGAGCGCGATGCCGATCGCCGGCAGGTACGTGTAGCGATCGGCGTGCGACTGGCCCCCGACCTGCACCAACCCGAGCACCGGGACCAGCATGCCCAGATACCAGAGCCAGCCGACCGCGAGGTACGGTCGCGTGCGGAACGCGCGAATCGCGAGCACGGTGGCGGCCACGAGCCCCGCCGCGGCGATCAGGGTCGCGGCGAGATGAATCGAGCGTCCGTAGGGATAGAAGACGGCGAGATCGCGCGGCCACAGCGTCTGCCCGATGTAGAGCCAGCAGGTGACGACGGCGTTCGCGAGACGCCGGCCGAGCGGGATCAGGTCGAGAGGGGCGACGGCCCCGCCCCGGCGCTGGACGAGGAAGGTGACGACGGCCGAGGCCGCGGCGATCGAGAACAGCGGCCACTTCTCCGCGATCAGCCCGCCGAGCGAGCGCGCCGGGGCCGGCGGCGGGGTTGCCGCGGCGGGCACGCTCGTCGATCCGCGCGGCACCGCCTGCTTCAGCCGGCCGAGCGGCCACAGGTCCACGAGCACGAGCACGGCGGGCAGGGTCACGAGCATGGGCTTCGACATCAGGCCGAGCGCGAGCCACGCGATCACGAGACCGTAGCGGGAGGCGGACGGACGCGCGGCCCAGCGGCGGTAGGCGTCGAGCGTGAGCAGGAAGAAGAGCCCGCTCAGCACGTCCTTGCGCTCGGAGATCCAGGCCACCGATTCGACCCGCAGTGGATGCAGGGCGAAGAAGCCCGCGACCAGCGCGCTCCGCCACCACGCGCCCGTGAGCCGGAAGAGGACGAGCGCGAGCAGGAGCGCGTTCACGAGATGGAGCGCGAGGCTCACCGCGTGGTGGCCCGCCGGATCGAGGCCGAAGACCTGCACGTCCAGCATGTGCGAGAACGAGGTCAGCGGATGCCAGTTCCCGCCGTGCGGCTCGGTCAGGAACCAGCGCAGGCCCGCCCCGGTCAGGCCGCGGTTCACGTGCGGATTCGCGTAGACGTACTGCGGATCGTCGAAGACCACCCAGCCGTTCCGCAGCACGCCCGCGAATGCGGCGAACGTCGCGAGCGCGAGGATCGCGAGCGTGAGACCTCGCACGGCCGGCGCGGGAGGCCGCGCAGGCCTCGGGGCCGATGCGGATCGGACCGGCGCGGCCGCGACTCGTGGGACGGTGGAGCTCATGGGCGGATGGACGAGCCTATCACGCTCAACGACCGCCCGGCCCGGGCAGCTTGACGAGCAGCCGCCGCGCCAGCCGCGCCAGCGTGTCGTCCGGCGCCGCGCGGATCACCTGCTCGAGCTGCGCGCGCGCGCCCGCGGCATCTCCCGTGCGCGCGAGAGCCGCGCCGTAGAGGAAGCGCACCGGCGTCTCGGACGGGAACGCCGTCACCAGCTCCCCGAGGTAGTCGCGGGCCACGTCGCCGAACCCGGCCGCGAGCAGATCCCGGGCGTAGTGCGCGTGAGCCCCGGGGCCCGCGCCGATGTGCTGGAGATACCCGTTGCCGGTCTGCACGTAGAGGGACCAGTCGCGATACGGCGCCGACCAGGCGCGCAGGACGCGCACGCTGTCGAGCTGCGGATAGAAGACGCGGAGCGCGCGGCCGCTGTCGAGCACCGCCTCGAGGTAGAGGTACGCCCGCCCGCGCGCGGCCCCGGCGATCGCCCTTCCGCTGCGCGCCCCGTAGGCGGAGAGCAGGCCCGGAGGCGAGAAGACGACGGCGCGGCGCACGTCCTGCGGGAGATCGTTTCCCATCGTGAGCACGGCGCGGCGCGGCACCTCGATCCCGCGCAGCAGCGGATCCAGCGGCAGGTCGCTGCCGGGCAGGGCGAGCCGCAGTCGTCCCGCTTCCAGCGAGTCCGCGCGCAGCGCCGCGATCGCGAGCACGAGCACGGGCACGGCCCCGCGAGCCGCGCGAGCGAAGCGGCCCCGGGCCGCGATCCACTCGAGCGCGGACGACACCGCAGCGGCGATCGCCGTGGCCAGCCCCGCGAGCGAAGCGTATGCGTAGTAGCCGTAGGTCGCGTTCTCGAGCGCCAGCACGGGAAGCAGCGCGGCGGCCCACCAGAGGAAACCCCAGCGCACGAAGTTCCGTTGCGGGCCGCGCCAGGCGAAGAGCAGGAGGACGGCGAGCGCGGGCAGCGCGACGCTCCAGGCGTGCGGATCGAACGAGCGGACGAGGTCCGGCAGGGGATGCGCCCAGTCGAGCGCCCAGAGCAGGTACGTCATCGCGTTGTGGAACACGTTTCCGCCGAGGTGAACGGCATACCCCGCGCCGCTCGGGGCGAGGCCGCGGGCGCGCAGGACCACGAAGACGGCGATGCCGGCGAGGGCGATGCCTGCGGCGGGAAGGACGCGCCGGATCGCGGACCGGCCGCCGCCCGTGAACCACGAGGTGGCGGCCAGCGCGAGGGGCAGCCCGAGGATGGATTCCTTGCAGAACAGGCCCAGCACGAAGAGCGCCGTACCCGCGCCGGCGCGCGGGCGCGGTCCCGTGAAGCACAGCGCGGCGCCGAGAGCGAACGCGCACGATGCCGTCTCGTTGATGCCGACCGCGCGGAAGAGGACCTCGAGCGCCAGCGGATGGACGCCGAAGAGTCCGGCGGCGAGCAGCGCCAGCGAACGGCTTCGGGTCAGCCGAAGGGCCAGAGCGAAGAGCAGGCCCACGTCGATCGCGTGGAGCAGGAGACCGACGAGCAGGAACGGCGCGGGCGCGGGGCCGAAGAGCGCGAGCATCCCGCGGAAGTAGAGGACCTGGGTGAGCGCGCGCCAGGGCAGCAGCAGCGTCGGGAGGATGGCGCGCGCCTGCTCGAGATGAATGAGGTCGTCCGCGGCGAAGAAGCTCCCCAGCGCGCGCCGCTGCACCCAGAGCGCGAGCAGCACGGGAACGAGCCACGCGAGCCGCCTGAGCGCGGACGCGCGCGGCGAAGGAACGTCGTTCTCG
>DATKKO010000258.1:0-9354 GCA_035542955.1 Terriglobales bacterium | reverse complement strand
GGCGACGCGGCGGGCGCGCTCGCGGATCGTGAGGCCTATCGTGCCGTGTCGCACGACTCGGCGGAGGCCGCTGCGCTCGACGCCGAGCTGCGCGCGGCGGGGGCGCTCAAGTAGCGCTCAGCCCCACGCCTCCGGCGGGCGGTCGAGCGCGGCGCGATCCCAGCGCCCGAGATTCGCCCCCGCCTCGTACGTGCTCTGCAGGAACGCGAGCACCTCGTCCTCCGGCGAGGGCGACAGCCGCACGGCCTCGTAGGGCAGGATGAACTCGGACAGCGCCGGCTCGTAGCGCGCCGCGGCGGGCAGGACGCGCGCCTCGCGGAATCCCGCCGGCTCGGGCGCCGCGTAGGCGTAGAACGCGGGCTCGGGCACCGCTCCGCCGCCGGGCCAGAAGCCCGCGCTGATCACCTCGTGCGAGTACGCTTCGCGCGTGATCCGGTCCGCGCCGGGGCGCTCGGGCGCGGGCCGCCCCGAGAAGCGCGTGGCCGCGAGGTCGAACGATCCCCAGAAGAAATGCACCGGGCTCGCCTTCCCGCGAAAGCGGCCGCGGAACCGCTCGAGCGCGCGGTCCGCCTGCACGAGCACGCGCCAGAAGCGCCGAGCCTGGGCGGGCTCGTAGCTCGCGTGCTCGCGGTCGGCGACGAAGGGGATCGGGTTCTCCACCTCGCACGGGACGGGCCACATGCGCACGCGAGCGCCCAGCTCCTCGAGCGCCGAGCGGTACTCGCGATAGAACCCGGCCACGCTCCGCGCCGACAGCGCCAGCTCGCGCCTCCGGCCTTCGCTCGTCTCCATCACCAGCCGGTGGCGCAGGAAGTCGAAGCCGATCTCGAGCGTCCCGGAGCCATAGGGCATCGGCGAGGTGGTGAGTCCGCACGCGGTCATGTAGAGCGCCGTGTGCCACCAGTGGTTCTCACGCGGCGAGAGTGCGAGCCGCGTCTTGCCCACGATCTGCGTCCACATGTGGAGCGTGGCGTACGTGTCCCGCCACTCCGCGAGCGGCAGCGCGGGCCAGCTCTCGACCGTCAGCAGGGCGCCTGCCACGCTCAGACCTCGACCTCGTCCACGAAGCACCAGCGCCAGTCCTCGCCGGGCTCGAAGGACCGCACGATCGCGTGGCCCGTGGCCTGCGCGTGCCGGCGCGCATGGCGGTTCGGCGACGAGTCGCAGCAGCCCACGTGTCCGCAGGTCAGGCACAGCCGCAGGTGCACCCACTCGCTGCCGCTCGCGAGGCAATCCTCGCAGCCTTCCGGCGTCCGGGGGGTCACGTCACGGATCTGCTCGGTGTGCGTGCAACGCCTGGCCATGGCCCCTCCCGGTTCGCGGCCCGAGGCGCGAGGGGCACCCGCGCGCCTCGCGCGCGGGTCCAGTCTCGCGAATCATCGCGATGCGGCGGAGGAGGCCTGCGGTTTCGGCGGGCCCATGTCTTGCCGCGGCCTTGACGACCCACGCGGGCGTGGAGCGGGCGGGAGGCTCGTCCCCTACTGCCCCTTCTCGCCCTCGACCACGACCTTCGACAGATCCCAGCCGCGCACGAACAGCGCGCGCACGTCGCTCACGAGCTGGAGGCGGTTGAGGCGCGTCGGCAGGTCCTCAGCGTTCACCAGCACGGCGTCGAAGAAGGCGTGGATCGTCTGCTCCATCTCGAGCAGCGCGGGCAGGATCGCATCGTAGTCGCGCGCCGCCCAGAGCGGTCGCGTGCGCTCGCGCGCGGACTCCAGCGCGTCGGCCAGCTCCTTCTCCATGGGCTCGACGAGCCGCGCGCGATCGACCCGGCCGGGCAGCCTCTCGGTCGCCTTCTCGACGATGTTGGCGACGCGGCGGAAGAGGATGGCGAGCGGCTCGAAGCGCTCGTCGCCGCGGAAGCGGTCGATCACCTGAGCGCGCGCGAGGCCATCCGCCGGATCGGTCCACCCGGGCCGGTCGCCGTCCAGCCGCGCCTCGAGTGCGGCCTCGCACGAATCGTAGCGCACGCCGCGCTCCTCGAGCGCGGAGCGCACGCGGTCGCGCCAGAACGCGTCGAGCGCCGCGCGGATCTCGTTCCGGCGCGCGGCGTCCAAGCCGGACGTGAACGGCGCGAGCGACTGCCCGATGGCGCCGCCGAGATCGAGGTGCAGCTCCTTCTCGACCAGGATCCGGACCACGCCGTTCGCGGCGCGGCGCACGCCGTAGGGATCCTGGCTCCCGCTGGGCGGCTTGCCCGCAATGAACGCTCCCACCACGTGGTCGAGCTTGTCGGCGATCGAGAGGATCGCGCCGGCCGCGGTCTTCGGCAGCTCGTCGCCCGCGCCGCGCGGGTGATAGTGCCAGTAGATCGCATCGCCGACGGCCTGCGGCTCGCCGCTGTGGGTCGCGTACCAGCCGCCGATGATCCCCTGCAGGCTCGCGTACTCCTTCCCGCTGCCGATCATCTCCGAGAGCAGGTCGGTCTTGCAGAGCAGCGCCCCGCGCTCCACGGTGGACCGCTCTCCGGGCGCGAGGCACCCAGCGATCCAGCCGCCGAGCTTCACCAGCCGATCCGCCTTCTCGCGCAACGAACCGAGGCCCTCCATCCACACCACGGACTTCAGATCGCCGACGCGAGAGGCGGGCGGACGTTTGAGATCGGTCTGCCAGTAGAACTCGGCGTCCTCGAGCCGGGCGGCGAGCACGCCCTCGTTGCCCTTGCGGATCGTGTCGAGCCCGCGCTCGTCCCCGTTCCGCACCGCGATGAACTTGTCGAGGAGCTTCTCGTCGCCGGTCCCCGGAGCGCGCACGGTGAAGAACGACTGATGCTCGCGGAGCGCGGTGATGATCACTTCGTTCGGCAGGTCGTGGAAGCGCGGGTCGTACGATCCCGCGAACGCGGTGGGCCACTCGACGAGGAAGTTGTTGATGTCGAGCAGCTCCTCGTCCGGGCGCACCTCGCCGCCGAGGTCGTGCGCCATCTTCTCGATCTGCGCGCGGATCCTCTCGCGTCGCGCGAGATGGTTCGCGAGCACGTACGCCTTCTCGAGCGCGTGCAGATAATCGCCGGCGCGCGCGAGCGGCACGGGGCCCGGCGCGAGGAAGCGATGCCCGCGCGACTCGCGGCCGGCCTCGAGCCCGAAGGCGCGCACCGGCAGCACCTCCCCGCCGAGCAGCGCCACCAGCCAGCGCACGGGCCGCGCGAAGCGCGTCTCGTCGTCGAGCCAGCGCATCACCTTGGGGAACGCGAGCGAAGTCGCGACCCGCGCCAGCATCACGGGCAGCACATCGGCCGCGGGCTTCCCCTCGTGGTGCACGGTCACCGCGACGTACTCGCCCCTCGGCGTCTCGACCCGGCGCACGCTCGCCGGATCCGCGCCCTTCGACTGGCAGAAGCCGAGCAGCGCCTTCGTGGGATTGCCCGCGGCGTCGTACGCCGCGCGCGCGGCGGGCCCCATCGCTTCCTCGTCGAAGTCGCCCTGCCGGTCGGCCACCCCCTCGACCGCGAGCGCGAGCCGCCGCGGGGTCGCCCGCGTGTGCGCCTCGCCGTGCGCGAGCCGCAGCTCGTCCAACCCGACGCGAATGCCGCGCTCGAGCTGCTCGAGCGCGGGCGGGACGTAGCTCGCCGGCAGCTCCTCGACGCCGATCTCGAACAGCAGGTCCCGGCTCACGGCCGGGCCTCCGCGTCCTGCGTCTTCGCGCGCTTCTTCCGCGCGCCCGCGTTGTCGTCCGCCTCCGCCGCCTGCGCCAGCCACTTCGCGCGCTCGGCCTCGTCCTTGATCAGCGGATAGCCCAGCTCGCGGCGCAGGCCCGCATACGCCTGCGCCGCGCGGCGCGCCAGCTTCCGCACGCGCGCGATGGTGCCCACGCGCTCGCTCACCGAGATCGCCCCGCGCGCGTCGAGCAGGTTGAACAGGTGCGAGCACTTGATCACCGCGTCGTAGCCCGGGCTCACGAGCTGGAGATCGAGCAGGCGCGCTGCCTCGCCCTCCCAGACGCGGAACATCTCGAACAGCGCCTCGACCGGCGCCTGCTCGAAGTTGTAGTGCGACCACTCCCATTCGTTCCGCACCCAGAGATCGCCCCAGGTGACCGCGTCGCCGAGCCCGCGCCCGTCGTCCCCGCGCGCGCCCGGCGCCCACACCAGGTCCTGCACGCGATCCTTGCCCTGGAGCATCATGCCGATGCGATCGAGCCCGTAGGTCAGCTCGGCCGAGACCACGGGCAGATCGAGCCCGCCGCACTGCTGGAAGTAGGTGAACTGCGAGATCTCCTGCCCGTCCATCCACACCTGCCAGCCCAGCCCCGCCGCGCCCAGCGTGGGTGACTCCCAGTCGTCCTCGATCAGCCGCAGGTCGTGCGCGAGCGGATCGATGCCCAGCGCGCGCAGCGAGTCGAAGTACTGCTCGACCACGTCGATCGGCGAGGGCTTCAAGAGCACCTGGTACTGGAAGAACTGCTGGAAGCGGTTCGGGTTCTCGCCGTAGCGCCCGTCCTTCGGGCGGCGCGAGGGCTCGACGTAGGCGACGCGCCACGGCTCGGGCCCGAGCGAGCGCAGGAACGTCGCCGGGTTGAACGTGCCGGCGCCGACCTCGGACGGATACGGCTGCTGGATCACGCAGCCGCGCCCGGCCCAGAAGGCCTCGAGCGCGAGCATCATCTCCTGCAGCGAGCGGGCGGGGTCCACGGACATCAGGCGGCCTCCGAAGAGCCCGGGCTCTGGAGCGCGCGCAGCATCTCGAGCGAGCGCAGGCCCTGGAAGCGTTGGAAGTGGTGGCGCAGGAAGGCCTCGATCACGCGCAGGATCTCGCCGGTGCGCTTCACCTCGAGGAAGTCGCCTGCCTCGCGCACGGGGCGGGTGAGCAGCAGGGCGAGGCCGGCCAGTGCGTCGGCCGAGAGTGTCACGATGCCACCCTCCACGGCGCGGGAGGCGCAGGAATCGCAGAGCAGGCCGCCCTCCGCGGGCGAGAACAGACGCGCGGCCGAGAGCGCGCCGCCGCAGCGGGCGCAGGCGTCGAGCCGCGGGCGATAGCCGAGCAGGCTCGCGAGCTGCAGCTCGAACGAGATCGTCACCGCGGGCAGCGCCGCGAGCGGCGCCGACGCGACGGCCTCGAGCGCCTCGGTCAGCAGGTCGTACAGCTCCGGATGCGGCTCCTCGCCCCACACCAGGCGATCCACCAGCTCGAGCGCGGCCTCGCCGTGGGCGAGCCGCGTGAGATCGGTGAGCCTGCTGCCCGTGGCGTCGAGCGTGTCCGCCTGCGAGAGGAGCTGCAGCTCGCGGTCGGGCTTGTGGTAGTAGACATAGCGGCCGCGCGAGAGCGGCTCCAGGGCGAAGCCGAAGCGGCTCGGCGTCCGGCGCGCCCCCTTCGCGACCAGTCGCACCATCCCCTGCTCGCGCGTGTAGACGACGACGATCCGGCTCGTGTCGCCGAGCGCGTGCGTCTTGAGCACGATGCCTTCACTGCGGACGAGGGGCACCGAGGCTCTCCGGTGTGGCGCTGGTCGGCGTGGACGCAAGGGCGCCCGCGGGCACAGCGCGGGGGTCCGGGGCGCCGCGGGGAAGGGTCACGCCCGGCTGGAGCACGCCGCCCGAAACGATCACCTTGAGCCCTTCCTCGACCCGCCAGTCGAGATAGATGACCTGCGACTTCGGAAAATAATGCACGAAGCCCGAGGCCGGATTGGGCGTGTGCGGCACGAAGACGACCTCGATGTCCGGACCGAGCTGGCGGACCACGCTCGGGCTGGGGCGCGCCGCGATGAAGCCCACGCGATAGATCCCGGGCGAGGGCCAGGGCACGAGCACGACCTGCTTGAAGGTGGTCCCGCGGCTCGTGACGAACGCTTCGCCGAAGGACTTGGTCGAGCCGTAGAGGATGCCCACGCCGGGGATGCGGTTGAGCAGATGGTCCCACATGCGGAGCAGCGGGCGGCCGCCCAGCCAGCGGCCGACCATGGTGACGAGCCAGCCCACGAACAGCAGGAGCACAAGGGTGGCGATGATGCCCACGCCCGGGATGCGGTGCCCGCCGAGCACGGAGGAGAACTTGATGTAGCGCCCGAGCAGGTTGTCGATCCAGTTCAGCAGCTTGTAGAGCACCCAGAGCGTGATCACGGACGGCGCGAGCGCGAGCAGGCCGGTGATGAGGAAGGTGCGCAGGCGGCCCATGACGCTCGTCCTGCGCGGCGGCTCGGGCGTGATCAGCGGGGGCACGGTGCTCATGGCGCGCCGAGTCTCGCCGATGCGGCACGCGAGGGCAAATCAGAGCTTGATCGCGATTCGTGCGCGTGTCGAACAGCTGCTCGCCGAGAGGTTCGGAAGAGCGGTCAACGCGGACCGGGGCTCAGGGCAGTGAGTGCGCCCGGCCCCGCCACCACACGAACCGATTACGCTCAGGGTCGATCACGAGCCTGCCGACCACGCGCCCGACACGCGCGTCGGCAGCGGTCTCGAGGTCCGTGGGTCGGATGTTCTCCGAGCGCCAGCCCCGGTGACGGGAGCCGAACGCGATCCAGGCGACCCGATAGAGACCCGGCAGCGTGTCCGGGATCATGACTTCGTGTCGATGACATCGCGGAGTGACCCACTCGTTCGAGTGCGACCAGACGGATTGGGCAACCTCGTCCAAGAGCAGCGAGTCGGAGCGGCTGGTGTCGGCCGCGAGATTCGTGATCGGCGCCGCGAGGATGGCCAGCTTCGCATCGGAGCAGAACTGGTAGGTGAGCCGCGTCGCACGCCGCCGGTGGGGATCCACGCGCGTCGGCTTCCTGTCGCAAGTCCCCAGGGTCTCGTACGGGTACTCCCAGGACAGTGAGTCGCCTTGGACGAAGACGAAATCGTCCCGCGAAGGGCTTACGAAGACCCAATCGCAGCGCGCGGGCAGGCAGACCGTGGAATCGTCGTCCGGGCAGGGGTGCATCGCCCGGAGCTGGGAGAAGGTGATCCGGCGCGCAGGGAATGGAGCGGCGGATGCGACGGAGATGCCGACCAGCGCGATGGTGAGAAGGGCGAGGATGTGCGGCCGCATGGAGTGGATTCTAGCAGCCGGACGCGCCCGGACCCCGCGCGAATGTCGCGGCTCAGCCCGCTTCGACCCGCCGCTCCAGCTCCGCGACGATCTCACCCGCGCCGCGCAGCACGCGGTCCTCGCGGGCGCGCATGCGGCGGCGCTCGGCGGCTCCCTCGTGGTCGAGCCCCGCGAGGTGGAGCGCCCCGTGCACGGCGAGCCGGGCCAGCTCGCGCCCGGGCGCGACGCGGAAGCGGCGCGCCTGCGCCCGCGCCCGCTCGAGCGAGATCGCGATGTCGCCGTCCACGCGCTCGCCCGCACCGTCGTCGTAGCCGAACGAGAGCACGTCGGTCGTGCGATCGAGCCCGCGCCAGCGCCGGTTGAGTTCGCGCAGCGCGGCGTCGTCCGCGAGCACCACCGCGACCTCGCCCGCGCGCCGGCCCTCGAGGGCGAGCGCCGCGCGCACGATCGCGGCAAGCGGGGCGGCGAGGCCGGGGAGCGCGCGGACGCTAGCGACGGAGACGGGCATCGCTCGCGCGCTGGGGCTCCGGGTACTTCGTCCGCCGATGGAAGGTGGCGGTCAGCACGGGCACGAACGCCTCCCGCACCTTCGCCAGCTCCTGCAGCGTGAGGCCGCAGTCGTCGAGCTGCCCGTCCTGCACGCGCTCCTCCATGATCCGGGTCACGAGCCCCTTGATGCGGCTCGGGGTGGGCTGGTCGAGCGCGCGAGAGGCGCCGACCACGCCGTCGGCCAGCATGAGGATCGCCGTCTCCTTCGAGCGCGGCTTCGGTCCGGGATAGGAGTAGTCCTCGCGCCGCGCGGCGGGGTCGAGCTGGAGCGCCTTGTCGTAGAAGAACGCCATCACCATCGTGCCGTGGTGCTCGGGGATCGCCTGCCGCACCGCGCGCGGCAGGTGCACGCGCCGCGCCATCTCGACCCCGTCGTGGATGTGCGCGCGCACCACCAGCGTGCTCATGTTGGGCGAGAGCTTCTCGTGCGGGTTGCGCATGGGCGAGGTGATGTTCTCGTCGAAGTACTCGGGCTTCGAGAGCTTGCCGATGTCGTGGTAGTAGGCCATGACCCGGGCGAGCAGCGAGTTCGCGCCGATCGCGTCGGCCGCGCGCACGGCGAGGATGCCGACGACCATGCTGTGGTGGTAGGTACCGTCGGCCTCGAGCTGGAGCCGCTTGAGCAGCGGCCGATTGAGGTCCGACAGCTCGAGCAGGGTGACGTCCGAGGTGAGCCCGAACAGGTGCTCGACCACGGGCAGCAGCAGGAACGCGATCGCCACGGAGAGGAACGCGTTGCCCGCGCCCCACCCGGCGTCGCGGAGCATCGCCTCGGGCTTCACCTGCCGGCCCAGGTCCCAGAACAACAGTGCCAGCATGTTCGCGAGCGCGAGGGCGAGCGAGGCCGCGGCGAAGTGCCAGCGATGGCGCGGACGGGCCACGGAGTACACCGCAGTCACGCCGCCCATCACAGCCACGGCGACGAACGGCGGCTTGAGCTCGCTCACGGTGAGCACGACCACGGTGAGCATGAGCGTGAACACGAGCGCAGGGCGCTTGTCGAGCAGCGACGCGGTGACGAAGGGCGCCGCCGCCAGCGGCACGAGCAGCTCGGGCAGGCCCAGCACGCCGACCAGCAGCTCGGCCGCGCCCAGCACGACCACGGTCATGAGCGTGAAGAGCGCGAGCATGTTGTTGTCGCGGTAGACGCCCGGCAGCTCCATGCGCAGGTAGGCGACGAACGCCGTCATGAAGAGCAGCATGAGCAGGGCGCGCGCGAGCGGCGGGTAGAGCAGATCGCGCGGGCCGCGCTCGGCCGCCTGGAGGGTCGCGAGCGAGCGCAGCTTGTCGAGGGCGTCGCGGTTCACCTTCTCGCCCGCGTCGATGATCTTCTCGTCCTTCTGCACGAAGCCGAGCAGCGCGGGCACCGCGCCCTGCGCCTGCACGCGCCGCCACTCGGTCTCGGGCCGGTCGTAAAGCACGTTGGCCTGCAGGAACGGGCCGGCCAGCTCCTCGGCGAGCTTCACCCCCCGCGGATCGTCGCGGAACGACTCGTGCGCGCGCCGGTCGATGTAGGCCATGGCCTCGCGCCGGTCGAGGAGCAGGCTCGCCGCGTGCGGGGCCTCCGACTCGCCCTCGCGCAGGCTGATCGAGCTGTAGCCCTGCACCTGGCCGTTGCGTTTCTCGCTCACCACGCCCGCGCGATAGAGGTCGTTGAGCCAGGTCCCCAGCTCGCGCAGCACGTGGCGGGCGCGTCCCGGCGCGGAAAGCGCCGCGGCGCTCTCCATGCTGAGCGGCACGCCCAGCGCGCGCAGGCTGTCCGCGCGCTCGCCCGGCTTGATGCCGGGCGAGAGCACCACGCCGAGCACCCGCTCCTGGAACGCCGCGAGCCGGG
>DATKKO010000257.1:0-5658 GCA_035542955.1 Terriglobales bacterium | reverse complement strand
GGCCCGCGCGCGTCGAGTCGGCCTGGGTGGCGCGGCTGGAGAGCGCCTACTACCCGGCCGCGCCCATCCTGCCGGTCGGCGA
Organism: Terriglobales bacterium; assembly: GCA_035542955.1. Classification (GTDB taxonomy): domain Bacteria; phylum Eisenbacteria; class RBG-16-71-46; order RBG-16-71-46; family RBG-16-71-46; genus JANXPZ01. The sequence continues at coordinate 5,576 of DATKKO010000257.1, read as the reverse complement.
GATCACGCACGACCGGCTCTCGGTCGAGATCATGCGCGGCTGCACGCGGGGCTGCCGCTTCTGCCAGGCGGGCATGATCAACCGTCCCGTGCGCGAGAAGCCGGCGCAGCAGGTCGTGGAGGAGGTGCTGCGGGGCATCCAGGCGACGGGGCTCGAGGAGGCGTCTCTGGTCTCGCTGTCCTCGACGGACCACACGCAGATCGTGGAGCAGGTCGCGGCGCTGGCGCAGGAGCTGTGCCCGACGCGGGTGCAGATCTCGCTGCCCTCGACCCGACCCGACAACCTGCCGGTCGAGGTGGCGCAGCGACTGGCCGCGCAGAAGCAGGGCTCGATCACGCTGGCGCCGGAGGCGGGCAGCCAGCGCATGCGGGACGTGATCAACAAGAACCACACGGAGGAGGAGCTGCTCGGCTCGGTGGCGACCGCGGCCCGCGAGGGCTATGCCGGGGTGAAGCTCTACTTCATGTGCGGGCTGCCGGGGGAGACCGACGACGACCTGCGCGCGATCGTGGATCTCGCGATCCAGGTCTGGCAGCGTGCTCGCGCCGAGGGCCGCCGCAGCTTCCGCGTGACCGCGAGCATCTCTCCTCACGTGCCCAAGCCCCACACGCCCTTCGCCTGGGCCGAGCAGCTCGCCCCGGCCGAGCTGGAGCGCCGCCTCGCTGTGCTCCGCGCCGCGGCGCGGGGCACGCCGATCACGCTCAAGTACCGGGACGCGGAGACGGCGCTGCTCGAGGGCGTCTTCACGCGCGGCGACCGGCGCGCCGGGCTCGCGGTCGAGGAGGCATGGCGCCGCGGCTGCCGCTTCGATGCGTGGACCGAGCACCTGCGCTTCGACCTCTGGACGTCGGCGTTCCGCGACCTCGGCTTCGACCCGGAGCGGCCGCTCGCGGCCCGCTCGCCCGACGTCGAGCAGCCGTGGGACGTGGTGCAGTCTCCCGTCACCCGGCGCTTCCTCGTCCGCGAGAAGCAGCGCGCCGAGCGGACCGCCGTGACCGACGACTGCCGGCTCGCGGACAAGTGCTACTCCTGCGGCGTGCCCGAGTGCCCCCAGCGGCCCTGGGTCAAGCAGCCGCATCCGCCGCTCGATCTCGAGCGCGCGCGCAGCGCGGTCGCGCGGCCGGCCTTCGGCCGCGCCGCGAAGCGGCGCCCGGCCGATCGCGCGTCGGCCGGCGGCCTCGCCACCAGCACGCGTTTCCGCATCGTCTTCGCCAAGGGGCCCGGGATGCGGTTCACCTCGCACCTGGACCTCCTGCGCACGTGGGAGCGGGCCCTGCGCCGCTCGGGGCTCCCGCTCGCATTCACCCAGGGACATCACCCGCACATCAAGCTGTCGTTCGGGCCCCCGCTGCCCCTGGGCTATCGTTCCCGGGCCGAGGTCTTCGATCTCGAACTCGCCCGTCCGCCCGCCGTGGACCTCGTCGAGAGGTTGAACGCGGCGCTGCCCGGCGCGCTCGAGGTGCTGGCCACCCGGCCCATCCTGTTCAAGATGCCTTCGCTCATGAGCCAGCTCGAGGGCGCCTCGTACCGGGTTCGTTTCCCGGAGGGGTTCGTCGCGGAGACCGGCGTTCCGCCGGAGCGCTTCCACGAGGACCTCGAGGCCCGCGTCACCGGGCTGCTCCGGCGCGAGCACCTGATGGTGCGACGCCAGAGCGAGGCGCGGATCCGCGAATTCGACGCTCGTTCCTCTCTCGCCGGCCTCCAGGCCTCGCGTGCGGAGGCGCCCGCGGCGCTGGACGTGCACGTCCGGTTCGTCCCGCGGGCGCAGGTCCGTCCCGACGATCTCGTCGCCCTGCTCTTTCCGGGCGCGGACGTTCGCACGCTGGACGTCGAACGCACCGCCCTCTGGGCGGTCGTGGAGAGCCGGCGGCTCGACTCGCTCGAGCTGCTGGGAGTGCGGACGTGAGGCGCGCCGAACTCGGATCCGACAACGGCCGGCCGGATGTCCCGGCGGCCTCGTGAGAGCTCCGTGAAACAGCAGATCATCATCAACGCCGACGCCTACGAGACGCGGATCGCGATCCTCGAGGACGGAGAGCTGGCCGAGTTGCGCGTCGAGCGCGCGGAACAGCGCCGCAGCGTGGGGGACATCTACAAGGGCCGCGTGAACGCGGTGCTGCCCGGCATGCAGGCCGCCTTCGTCGACCTGGGGCTGTCGAAGACCGGGTTCCTCCACGCCTCCGACCTGGCCGAGAACCTGGCCGCCCTCGAGGATCTGTCCGACGTGGAGGAGAACGGGGAACGCGGCGGCGGCCGCCGTCGCCGGGCCGCGGCGCCCCGGATCGAGGACCATCTGAAGAAGGGGCAGGAGGTGCTGGTGCAGATCACCAAGGAGGCGATCGGCACCAAGGGCCCCCGCGTCACCCAGCAGGTGAGCCTGCCCGGCCGCTTCTGCGTGCTCATGCCCGGCGTGGACCACGTCGGGGTCTCGCGGCGCATCGAGGACCGGGCCGAGCGCCAGCGCATCAAGGCGATCATCCAGGACCTCAAGCCCAAGGGCGTCGGCCTCATCGCGCGCACCGCGGGCGAGGGGAAGGGCGATCCGGAGTTCGCCGCCGACGTGCGCCACCTGCACAAGCTGTGGCTCAAGGTGGACCGGAAGGCGGTCTCGGTCCGCGCGCCCGCGCTCGTCCACCGCGAGCTCGAGATGACCTCGGGCCTGATCCGGGATCTCTTCACGGACGAGGTCGAGGAGCTGGTCATCGACGACAAGGACTCGTTCGCCGAGATCCAGAACTACCTGAAGTCGGTCTCGCCGGAGCTGCGCGACCGGGTGAAGTTGTACAAGGGCAAGGAGCCGATCTTCGACCACTTCGGCATCGAGCCGCAGATCGAGAAGACCTTCGAGCGCAAGGTGTGGCTCAAGAAGGGCGGCTACATCTGCATCGACCACGCCGAGGCGCTGGTCGCCATCGACGTCAACACCGGCCGGTTCACGGGCAAGAAGAACCAGGAGGAGACCATCTTCCGCACGAACCTCGAGGCCGCGCGGGAAATCCCACGGCAGCTCCGCCTGCGCGACATCGGCGGCATCATCGTGATCGACTTCATCGACATGGAGGTCGAGGCGAACAAGCGCGCGGTCCTCGACGAGCTGCGGGCGCAGCTGCGCAACGACCGCGCCCGCACCAAGGCGTTCGCGGTCTCCGACCTGGGCCTGGTCGAGATGACCCGGCAGCGCGAGCGCTCGAGCCTGCTCCACTACTACACGGAGGACTGCCCGCACTGCGGCGGGCTGGGGAAGGTGGCGAGCCCGGAGACCATGCTCGTGCGGCTGGAGCGCGCCATGCGCCGCGTGAGCGCGCTGGGGGCCGAGAAGCGCATCACCGTGCGCGTGGCGCCCGAGATCGCGCTGTTCTTCGTCGAGCAGGAGGCGCGGCGCTTCACCGATCTCGAGAAGCGCTTCCACATCCAGGTGGACCTCAAGGACGATCCCCAGCTCAAGCGGGGCGAGATGCGCGTGTTCTCGGCCGGCGGCAAGCACGACCTGACGAAGCAGGTCGTGGGCAGCGTTCCGGGGACCTAGGACCTGCGGCTCGATCGCTTCCGCGGCGCCCGACCCGGTCGGGCGCCGCGTCGTTCATTCGACCACGCGCCGGAAGCTGAGCGGACGCTGCAGGCGCTCGAACCCCGAGCGCGACGGAGGATCGATCTGGGCGATCACCCGCTGGAGCCCGCGCAGATCGTTCATGTCCGCCACGACGGAGGGAGAGGGCGGAGGCCCGTCCACCAGCATGACGAGACGGAGCCGGGCCTGCACCATGTTCCAGGCCTCCGCCGCCCCGCGGCTCGGCGGATCCCCGGGAAGCAGGACGATGACGTCCGCCTCGGGCGGCACCTGGCCCAGGTCGGCGACCGCGTCGAAGTCCTCCGGCCACGCGGGCAGCATGATCAGCACGTGGGCGAGACCGGACGTCTGCCGCAGGTCGGCCATCTCGGGCAGCGTCGGCAGACGCGAGAACTGGACGGTGACGCCGAAGCGGAGATCAGTGGGATCGAGGAGGAACGGCGCGCAGTCGGGCGCGCTCAACGGGGCGGGCGCCGGCGGGGGCGCGGCCGAGGAATCCGCGGAATCCTTCGGCTGGGAAGACCGGGCGGTCACGACTGGGCCCCCGGCCACGCAGCCGGCGAGCAAGGCGGCCGCGAGCAGGGCGATGCGGTTCCAGGACTTCATGAGGCCTCCGATCGGGTGTGGGGTGCGCGCAGTATGCCACGGCGGCCCCGGCCTTGACCTCGCTCGCGCGGCCGTGGTAGAAAGGAGCGCTTTGCGCCCGCTCCGCGGGCGTTTCTCGCCTGTCCGTCGTTCCCGGCGGGTCCCTTGCGTCCGCACGGGCCCCCCAGCCTCCAGGGAGATCGCGCAGCAATGTACGCCATCGTGGACATCAACGGCGTCCAGACCCGCGTCGAGCCCGACACCGTGATCCAGGTGCCGCGGCTGGCGGGTGAGCCGGGCGCGAAGCTCACCTTCGACCGCGTGCTGCTCGTGGCCGACGGCGACTCGATCGCGGTCGGGCAGCCGTTCGTCGCGGGCGCGAGCCTCACGGCCGAGGTCGTCGACCATCTGCGCGGGCCCAAGGTCCGCGTCTTCAAGTACAAGCGTCGCGACGACTATCGCCGGCACCGCGGCCATCGCGACGAGCTCACGCGCCTGCGCGTGACCGGCATCCAGCGGTAGGAGCAACTCATGGCTCACAAGAAAGGACAGTCGTCCTCCCGCAACAACCGCGAGTCGAACTCGCAGCGACTGGGCGTCAAGCGCTTCGGCGGCGAGCGGGTCCGATCCGGCAGCATCCTCGTGCGCCAGCGCGGCACGAAGATCTTCCCCGGCCTCAACGTCGGCCTCGGGAAGGACGACACGCTGTTCGCGACCGTCGACGGCCAGGTCCGGTACGTCCGCTATCGCGGCACGCGCCGCAAGGTGCACGTCCTGCCCGTCGAGACCAGCGCCGAGACGAGCTAGCGTTTCCACCGGCCGCCGCTGCGCCGCGCCGCCCCCGTGCCGGCGCGGCGTCGTCGTTCTTCCGCCGTCCGCAACCCAGGAGGCTGCACGTGAACCGCAAAGTCGCTGTGATCGGGGCCGGGAACGTCGGCGCGAGCGCCGGCCTGTACCTCGCGGAGCGCGCGCTCGCGGACGTGACGCTCATCGACGTGGTCGAGGGCATGCCGCAGGGCAAAGCGCTCGACATGCTGCAGACGACTCCGGTCTGGCACCGGGGCGGGCGGATCGAGGGCTCGAACGATCTCGCCGCGGTGAAGGGCGCCGACGTGGTCGTGATGACGGCGGGGATGGCGCGCAAGCCCGGCATGTCGCGCAGCGACCTGCTCGCCGTGAACGCGGACATCGTGCGCCCCGCGGCGGAGGCCGTGAAGCGGCACGCGCCGGACGCGTTCGTGGTCGTGGTCACGAACCCGCTCGACGTGATGGCCTGGCTGTTCTGGAAGACGAGCGGATTCCCGAAGCACCGCGTGGTCGGCATGGCGGGCATGCTCGACGCGGCGCGCATGCGCGCCTTCATCGCGCTCGAGCTGGGGCTCTCGCCCGTCGACGTGCAGGCGATGGTGCTCGGCGGCCACGG
>DATKKO010000256.1:0-2413 GCA_035542955.1 Terriglobales bacterium | reverse complement strand
AAGCCTTCGGCGAACCTCTCTCGGGAGGGCCGCGCCGATTACCTGCTCGTGGGGTCTCCGGGGCTCTCGGCTCCGCTGGCCTTCGCGGAGCCTCGCTTCGGCCGGCGCACGGCCCGCACCTTGCCGCTCCTGCTGCCGCCGCAATAGAACCGATCGCCGCCATCGGCCTCGAGCCCTGACACGGGCGTGCCGGGCGGCATCTCGAGCCGCTCCAGCACTTCGCCCGTTTTCGGATCGACGCGCCTGATCTCGCTCTCCTCGCCTTCCCAGGTGCCGTGCCAGAGCTCGCCCTCGACCCAGGTGACGCCGGTGACGAAGCGGTTGGATTCGATGGTGCGGAGAATCCTGCCGGTCTCGGGATCGATCTGATGGATCTTCCGGTCGCGATACTGCCCCACCCAGAGCGTCCCTTCGGCCCAGGCGAGCCCCGAATTGCTGTCGCCGGGGGCCGGGATGGTGTGAAGCACCTGGCCCGTCTTCGGATCGATCTTCTGGATGCGCTTCTCGGCGATCTGATAGAGGTGCTTGCCGTCGAAGGCCGTGCCCGCATGCGCTGGCACCTCGATCGAGCGCCCGGTCTTGCCGCTGGCAGGATCCAGGGCGGTGAGCCTCGCGCCGGCGGCGAACCAGACCTGCTTGCCGTCGTAGGTCAGGCCATGCACGTGGTCCACGCCCGGAAAGGGCCCATATTCGCGGATGATCTCGGCGGGGGTGCGTTTCATGGGTTCGTCCTCGTGTCCGATGTCGTAGTTCCGTGTTCCACCCCCACCCGGCGCTTCGCGCCGACCTCCCCCGTCAAGGGGGAGGTGAAGCAGGGCCGTGGCGCAAGCTTTGACCTTCCCATCGAGGGGGAGGTGAGGCGGAGCCGCGATGCAAGCTTTAAGCTCCCCCTCAAGGGGGGAGGGGATTCACTCGCCTCGAGGGGATTAGCTCGCCTCGTCGAAAGCGACAGCCCTGCCTCGAGGAGCGAGGGGTCAGATCCGTGCGCAACACTAATCTCCCGGCAGCGGGGCGGGGAGTAACAAAGCGGTCGTGAATGCGGGGAGCGGCGGGGTCATCCAGCGCCGCGCGCGGGCCCGGCCCAGCGGCTGCACCTTGCCTTCCGCCGCCAGCGCGTCGAGCGCCCGCTGCAGGCTGCGCTGGCTGCGGCCCAGCGCCAGCGCCAGGGCCGAGCTCGACCAGGCTTCGCCGTCGGCGAGCAGGGCGAGCACCGCCGCATGCTCCTCCTCGCCGGGCGGCGCCAGCAACACGACCTCGGCGGCACGGCGCGGCGAGAGGGCGAAGCCTTGCCTCGTCGCGTGAAGCTGGGCCAGCGGGCGCAGCATCGCACGCAGCCGCCCGATCTCGACGCGCAGGCGCGCGCGGTGCGATTCGTCGGCATGCTTCGCGCCGAAGGCCCGCGCGAGCAGCGTCTCGCGCGCCACGTCGCCGGGCCAGGCCTCGGCCAGCGCGGCGGCGAGGGCGAACAACACGGGGCGCGTCGCGAGCGAGACCAGCCTGTCGCCCTCGCGCACCGCGCGGCGGCAAGCGTCGACCACGAGCGCGTTCGAGGCCAGCAGCGTCTCCACCTCCGCGAGCCGGAGAGGACGTTCATACCCTTGCGCGATCCGGCGCGCCGCGGGCGCGTTGAGCAGTCGCACGGCGCTCTCCACCTCCGCCGTCAGGGCCGGGATGCCGCCCTGGCGCGCGGCGCGTTCGGCCTTCGCGAGGGCGGCACGCGCGGCCTTCGCCTGGAGGCGGCGCATGGCGATGCCGGCGACGACCAGCTCATGGGCCGCTCTCAGCGCGGGCGGGAAGGGGGCGGGGTCGAGGCCGTCGAGCTTGCGCTCGGCCTCGTCGAGGCGCCCGATCAGGAGCAGGCGCCGCACCTCGAGATAGCGCGCGTGGGCGGCGTTCGCGCGGTCGCCTTGCGCCTCCAACACGGCGCGCGCGGCCTCGAGCGTCTTCGCCGGTCCGTTCAGATCGCGCGATGCCAGCGCCACCTCCGCCTCGGCGACGACGCAGCGCGCACGGGCGACGGCTTCCCTGGGCCCGAAGCCGCGCGCCGCCTTCTTGAGGAGAAGCTTCGCGCGGGGCAGGTCGCCGAGCTGCGCCATGGCGATGCCGCGCAATGCCAGCGCCGGCGCGTCCTCGCGCAGCGCCACGAAGTTGAGCGCCCCGAACGGATCGCCCGCGGCCAGCGCGCGGGCCGCGGCCGTGATCAGCGAATCCATCGGTATCGCGCCATACTTGTCACTCCCGCCCCCGGGCGCCCGGTCCCTATGTTCCGCGTGACGGCCGGCCCGCCGATCCTATCGGGAACGGTCCGAACCACGAAGAGGAGAGACATCCCATGACCACGCATACCACCGGCACGCGCGAGGAATGGCTGAAGGCCCGGCTCGATCTGCTCGAGGCGGAGAAGGCGCATACG
>DATKKO010000255.1:0-2135 GCA_035542955.1 Terriglobales bacterium | reverse complement strand
CGCGCGCCCGCGATCTCGTCCACCGCCCCCTGCTCCTCGTCGAGCCGGGCGGAGGCGATCGCGATGTCCTCCGCGCTCACGCCGCGCGCGCGCAGCTCCTGCTCGACGCGGCGCCGGCCCGACGTCCTCCGCGCGCGACGTCCCGCGAGGAAGGCGCGCGCGTACTCGACGTCGTCCACCAGACCGACGCCGGCGAGCCGCTCGAGCACGGCGGCGACCGCGCCGGGCTCGTAGCCCTTCTCGCGCAGCCGCCGCTCGAGATCGGAGCGCGTGCGGCGCTGGCGCTCGAGCAGGCGCAACGCGGCCTCGCGGCAGGCCTCGGGGTCGCTCGAGCGCTCACCGCCCGCGATCCGGGACGAGCGGCGCGCGCGCATCAGCACACTCCAGCCGTCAGCGCGGCTGCGCGGCCGGCGGCTGGGCGTCGCTGTTCCAGGTGTCCACGACGATCTTCCAGCGATCGCCCACCGGCTTCAGCACCATCACGAACTTGCCGACCTCCCGCAGAATGGCTCCCGCGGGCCCCTCGGCCTTGTAGCCGTACCTCCCGATCACGATCGCCAGATCGCCGGCTTCCGACACGATCGTGTTGCCGGGCGAGAGAACGAGATCGAGGCCCGGCGCCGTGAACCCCTCGGCCCACCACCTGCGGATCGCGTCCCGTCCCTCGACGCGCGGCAGGTTCGCCGGGAGCAGGACGGCATCGTCCGCATAGAGCTCGGCGATGGCCGCCGTGTCCCGCGCCGCGATGGCGGCGTTGGAGGCCTTGATCACTCCGTCCACCGCGAGCTTGATGGACGCCGTGTCGAGGGACGTGATCCTCTTCGGCCCGCTCGCGCAGCCGACCACCGTGAGGAGCGCGATCAGCAACGGAACAGCGGACCTCGCGAAGGCTCGCATGGCACCTCCTCGTGATCGGGCGGCGGGGGCTCCGCTCGGCGGACCCGGCTCTCCGTCCGGTCTAGCGCCTCTTCGGCGCCTCGGGCTGGGCGCGCATGGGCGCGGCGGTCCGCGGCGGCCCCATCGGCGGAGCCCCGGGCCGCGCGGGCGGGGTCGGCGCCGCGCTCTTCGGCGCGGCCTCGCCTCCGCTGCCAGGCGTGCCCGATGCCGCGGCCGGCGCGGCCTCCCGCACCTTGAGTCCGATCGCGGGCAGGACCTTCGCCTCGATCTTCGCGCGCACGTCCGCGTGCTCCTTCAGGAACAGGCGGGCGTTCTCGCGCCCCTGGCCGATGCGCTCGTCCCCGAACGAGAGCCAGGTGCCCGCCTTCTGCACCACGTTCTTCTCGATCGCGAGGTCGAGCAGCTCGCCCTCGCGTGAGATGCCCTCGTTGTAGAGGATGTCGAACTCGGCTTCGCGGAACGGCGCCGCCACCTTGTTCTTCACCACCTTGACGCGCGTCCGGTTGCCGATCGCGCTGTCGCCCTCCTTGAGCGTCGCGATCCGCCGGATGTCGAGCCGCACCGAGGCGTAGAACTTGAGCGCGCGCCCGCCGGCCGTGGTCTCGGGCGAATTGTGGACCACGACTCCGTCCGCCAGATACGTGTGATTGCCCTCGACCTCGAGGTCGAAGCGGTGCGTCGCGCGCGTCCTCGGCTTCGTGTACTTCTTCGCGATCCTCGCCGGGACCGTGCGCAGGCGACGCCGGCTTTGCAGCCTCGTCCCATTCAGGTGCGCGTCGCTGAGGTCGGGCTTCCATGCGTACTTGCCACGCTCCGACGGATGCAGCTTGTGCTCCAGAGTGGGGTGCAGATACGGGGCAACCAGCGCGTGCAGGCGCGCGGTCTGTTCGGCGTCGAACCAGAACCCGCGACCGTCGTCACGAGGCGTTCCGATCCCCAGCCTCTCGAGGGTGGCCGCGACTCGTGCGCGCGATTCACTTTCGAGCGACTTGTTGTAGATGACCGCCGTCCCGTGCCCCCAGCGCGCATACGAACCGCCGAAGCTGCCGTCGTCCCCATACCAGACAGCCAGACCCCGCGCGTCCAGGCGCCCGAGCAGAGCCGCCGAGGCTCTCCGCTTGCCCTCCTCAGCGTACAGACCCTCGCGCAGCTCGGCCAGTGCGGGCATGGCCAGAGTATCGAATCCCAGGCCATTCCCCACTCTTCCCAGCGGCCGCGAGAACGGCTCGAGCATCCAG
>DATKKO010000254.1:0-3820 GCA_035542955.1 Terriglobales bacterium | reverse complement strand
GCTGCTGCGGCGACATCGGACGGCCCTGGCCTGGACCGAGTGGCGGGACCTGCCGCGGGCTAGCGAGGTGACCGCGGACTTCCTCTACCTGCGCTGGCTGGGCGATCGCCGCGAGATCGAGACGTACGACCGCGTGCAGATCGACCGCACGGCGGAGCTGGGGGCCTGGGAGGCGGAGGTGAGGCGCGCGCTGCCCGAGGTCCGCGAGGTCTTCGGCTACTTCAACAACCACTGGGCCGGCCACGCGCCGGCGAGCGCGAACGAGATGAAGCGCCGGCTCGGGCTGGTCCCGGTGGCGCCGAAGGGGTGCTGGCCTCAGGGGGAGCTGTGGTGAGCGCGACGGAACCGGGCCGCGGCGACCCCCTCGCGGGATGAGGCCTCTCACATCGTGATCTCGCCGCGCACGATCATCGCCGCGCTGGCGATGGTCGTGGCGCTCCTGCTCGCCTTCGTGCTGCGCGAGGTGCTGATCGCGGTCTTCGTCGCCGCCGTGCTCGCGGTGGCGATCGATCCCCTGGTCGGCTTCCTCGTGCGCCGCGGCGTGCCGCGCGTCGCCGCGATCGCGATCCCGTTCTTCGGCCTGCTCGGCCTCGTCACCCTCGTCGTGGCGACGTTCGTCCCGCTGGTGCTCGACCAGGCGCGGCAGCTCGGGCAGGCCCCGCCGGGCATCTACGGGCGCATCACGGCCTTCGTGAGCGGCGCCGGCAATCCGCAGCTCGCGGCGATCGGGCAGAAGGCGCTCGGGGCGCTCCCGCAGGGCGCGGCGCAGGCGGCGCAGGGCCTCTTCGGCCGCGCGGTCGGCTTCGTCGAGGGCGCAGCCTCGGTGTTCGGCGTGCTGATCCTCACCTTCTACATGGCCATGGACCAGAAGGGCATGAGGACCGCGACGGTGGCGCTGGTGCCGTGGCGCGAGCGCCCGCGCGCGGAGCGCCTCGACGACCGCGTGAAGGGGCGGCTCGGGCGCTGGCTGCGCGGGCAGCTCCTGCTTGGCGCGGTGATGGGCGGCCTGAGCTACGCGGCGCTCCTGCTGCTCCACGTGCAGTTCGCGCTGATCCTCGCCCTGCTCGCGGGCCTGGCCGAGCTGATCCCGGTGGTCGGGCCGTTCATCGGCGCGGTGCCCGCGGTCCTGGTCGCGGCCTCGCAACAGCCGATCCTCGGGCTGTGGGTCGCGATCGTCTACATCGTGATGCAGGAGCTGGAGGCCCACCTGCTGGTGCCGCGCATCATGTCCGAGGCCACGGGGCTCAACCCCGTCGTCGTGATCGTCGCCATCCTCGCGGCCGCGAAGCTCGCCGGCTTCGTCGGCGTGCTGCTCGCGGTTCCCGCGGCCATCCTCGTGAAGGAGCTGCTCGACGAATGGCTGTCGGCCCGGGCCGCGTGCGAGAAGGCCGAGCAGGGGAGCGCGTTTTCCCGGACTTCGGGGTTCGGGTAGGCTGGAGCGGGGATCGGCCCTTCCCCACGGTGAGGCCGACGGAAGGGCCGGCGATTCGGGCTCGCCACCGCCCGCCCATCGGGAGCCGCTCCATGACGCGAACTTCGAAGCCGTCGAATCGGACCGCGACCGGCGGGACATGGCGCTCGTGAACGCCCGGCCTCGCGCCTCCGGCTGGCTGCTGGTGCTCGCCGCCATGGCCGTCTTCGCGCTGCACGCCGGATACTACTGGCACTGGACCGAGGACGACGCCTTCATCTCCTTCCGCTACGCGCGCAATCTCGCCGCGGGGCAGGGCCTCGTCTTCAATCCCGGCCAGCGCGTCGAAGGCTACTCGAATCCCTCGTGGGTGCTGCTTGCGGCCGCCGTGTTGCGCGTGGGCGGCGATCCCGAGCGCGCCTCGAAGATCGCCGGTCTGGCCGCGGGCGCGGTTGCCGTGCTGCTGTCCTGGCTCCTCGCGCGGCGGATCGCCCCGCGCGCCTCGGGCACGGCGCTCTTCGCGCCCTGGGCCGTCGCGCTCTCGCCCGTGCTCGCCCGCAACGCGGTGAACGGCCTCGAGAGCGGCTTCTTCGCCCTGCTCCTCACCGCGGGCGTGCTGCTCGCGTTCGCGGAGGAGTCGGCCTGGAGGCGCGTCCTCCTCGTCGCGGATCTGGCCCTCCTCTCGGTGACGCGCCCCGAAGGCCCGCTGTTCGCGGCGCTGATCCTCGCGCTGCGGGTCGTGCTCGGGTCGCGCCCCGGCGGCGTGGGCCGGCGTTCAGCCGCCGCCGATCTCGTTGGCTGGCTGGTCCTCTACGGCGCGTACTTCATCTGGCACTTGAGCTATTTCGGCGGGCCGTTCCCGAACACGTACTACGCGAAGATGACGGGTGGCCTGCCGGCGCTGGCGAACGGGATCCGGTACAGCGTGGATTTCGCGCGGGATGGGGGCGGGGTGCTGTTCGTCGCGATCGCGCTCGCTCCGGTCGCGCTCGGCGTGGCCGGCGCTCCCCTCGGGCTCACGCTGGTTGTGATCGCGGCGTACGTCGCGTTCGTCTGCGTCTCGGGCGGCGACTGGATGGCCGACTACCGCTTCTACGCCCACGTCCTGCCGCTCGTCGCCGCGTCGATCGCGGCCGGGATCGCCGCGCTGCTCGCGCTGCCGCGCCCGGGACGCGAGCGCGCGGTCGCGTACGTGGCGCTGGCGCTGGTGCTCATCGCGACGCTCGCGAGCATGGCCGCGACGGAGGCCGAGGTCGCGCGCGAGGTGATGCCGGCCGTCCGTGCCCACTGCTCTCTGTCGCAGAACTACGAGCGGCTGGGCCGCTGGCTGCGGCAGAACACGGCGCCGGAAGCCGTGATCGCGGTCAGCGACGTGGGAGCCGTGGCGTACTTCTCCGAGCGCCCGATCCTCGACATGTTCGGGCTGATCGACCCGCACATCGCGCACCTGCCCGGACGCCTGCACTTCAAGGCCGACCCCGGCTACGTGCTCGCCCGTCGCCCGGACTGGGTCGTGCTCGTCTCGCGCGACGACGGGGGCGCCGGCCGCTCGTTCCTGCGCATTCCCGACGCGCGCCTGTTCGCCGAGCCCGCGTTCCAGCGCGACTACGAGCGCGTGGCCGCGGTGCCCCAGCACTGGCAGAACGAGTTCGTGCTGATCTACCGGCGGCGGAGCTGAGTCAGCCCGACCCGCGATCGGGCCGCGGATTGATTCGCCCGTCACGGTGCCGCGCCGTCGCGCGGGACCTGCTACGTTGCGCGGCATGACCGACGCCCTCTCGCAGACCCATACGCCGCTCGAAGCCGCTCTCCGCGCCGCATCCGCCCACCTCGCCGGACTCGATCGCGATCCCGTCGGTGCCACCGTCGATCTCGCCACGCTGCGTTCGCGGCTCGCCCGGCCGCTCGGCGAGCAGGGCGTGCCCGCCGAGCAGGTCGTCGCCGATCTCGTGCGCGACGTGGACGGCGGCCTGCTCGGCTCGACCGGCGGACGCTTCTTCGCCTGGGTGATCGGGGGCTCGCTGCCCTCGGCGCTCGCCGCCGACTGGCTGGTCTCGGCCTGGGACCAGAACGCGGCGCTCTACGCCTGCGCGCCCGCGGCGGCGGTGGTCGAAGAGGTCGCCGGCGCGTGGCTGAAGGACGTGCTCGGCCTTCCCGCGACGGCGAGCTTCGCCCTCGTCACCGGCTGCCAGATGGCGCACGCGACCTGCCTCGCGGCCGCGCGCCACGCGCTGCTCGCCGGGCGCGGCTGGGACGTCGAGCGCCGTGGCCTCTTCGGCGCGCCGCCGCTCCGCATCCTCTCGAGCGCGCAGCGGCACGGCTCCTTCGAGCGCGCCGTGCGGCTGCTCGGGCTGGGGCGGGACCAGATCCGCGAGGTCGGGGCGGACGCGCGAGACCGCATGCGCCCCG
>DATKKO010000253.1:0-2573 GCA_035542955.1 Terriglobales bacterium | reverse complement strand
CCGCGATAGCGCTCGATCCTGAGCCCCGCGCGGAAATCGCGATCGGCGAAGAAGCGGATGGCCGCGGCCCGCACGCGGGGCAGATCGGGCAGCACCGGCAGCTCGCGGTCGAGCGGAGACACGATCCGGCGCGTCCAGAAGCCGAGCGGGCTCTCCCAGCGGAGCCACAGCGTCTCGAGCCTCGCGAGGCCGCGGCGGCTCGGCACCAGCTCCCACGCGAGAGCCGCGGGCTCGCGCCCGGCCGCGCCCCGCAGCGCGGGCTGGGCGGCGAGGTCGTCCGAGAGCCCGATCGCCGCCTCGAGCGGGAGCGGCCGCGGCGTCGCGATCGAGACCCGCAGCCCGAGCGGCTCGCGGCCGCCGGCGTGGAGCGCCCGCGGCGCGTCGATCGAGAAGGTCACATCGCCGCGCCGCGGGCAGCGCAGCGCGTCCGCGCCCAGCAGGAGCGCCGCTCCCGCCCAGAACAGCGCGGTCGCCGGCCACGCACGCCGCAGCCCGGCCGCGGGCAGGATCGCGATCGCCAGGCCGACCGCGAGCAGCAGCAGCGCGCGGCGCGTGGGAGTCATCGCGGCGCCGGGACCTGCGCCACGACCTGCTCGATCACCTGCTCGGCGGTGCGGCCCTCGACCTCGGCCGCGGGCGAGACGATCACGCGATGGCGCAGCACCGGCCGGACGAGCCGCTTCACGTCGTCCGGGATCACGAAGTCGCGGCCCTCGAGCACGGCGAGCGCGCGCGCCGCCGCGGCGAGCATGTTGCAGGCGCGCGGGCTGCCGCCGACGCGCAGCGCCGGGTGCTCCCGCGTGGCGCGCACGAGGTCGACGACGTAGTCCATGACCTCGTCCGCGAGCCGCAGGCCCGCGACCTGCTCGCGCGCCTCGGCGAGGAACTCGCGGTCCGCGATCCTCGCCAGCCCGAAGCTCTCCATCCGCGGCATCGCCGTGCGATGCCCGTGCACCCGCACCATGCGCAGCTCCTCGTCGCGCTCCGGATAGCCGACCGGCAGCTTGAAGAGGAAGCGGTCGAGCTGGGCCTCGGGCAGCGGATACGTGCCCTCGTGCTCGATCGGGTTCTGAGTCGCGACCACGAGGAAGGCGCCCGGCAGCGGATAGGTCGTGCCGTCGATCGTGACCGCGCGCTCCTGCATCGCCTCGAGCAGCGCCGCCTGCGTCTTCGGCGGCGTGCGGTTGATCTCGTCGGCGAGCAGGAACTCGGTGAACACCGGCCCCTGCGTGAGCGTGAAGCGGTTCGCGCGGAAGTCGAACAGGTTCGTGCCCAGGATGTCGCCGGGCATCAGGTCGGGCGTGAACTGGATGCGCTTGAAGTCGAGGCCGAGGCACGCGGCGAAGGCCCGCGCGAGCAGCGTCTTCGCGGTGCCGGGGACGCCCTCCACGAGCACGTGCCCCTCGGCGAGCAGCGCGACCGTGAGGAGACGCAGCGCCTCCTTCTGGCCCATGACGATCTTCCCGACCTCCTCGTCCAGCCGCGTCCAGACCTCGTGCACTTGCTCAAGGTTCATGCGTGATCTCCTCGCGCCAGCGATGGAGCCTCAGGGCCAGGTCGACCGCGACCTCCGGATTGTCGGAGGCCGCGGAGACCCGGAGGCTCCGGATGAAGTGCCCCGTGCGCACGGCCTCGGGCTCGACGCCGCGCGCGCGGCCGATGTCGTCCAGGCGCTCGGCGAGCCGCGGCTCGTCGAGGCCGGCGGGCAGGCAGAAGCGGTCCGCCAGCGCCTGGAGCGTCTGTGCGTAGTAGAGACGAAGCGTCTCGGGCGTCTGGCGGGTCAGCTCGAGCAGCTTCGCGGTCATGTCGATCAACGACCGGTTGCCGCCCTCCGCGCCGCGGGGGGCGCACGGCTTGCCGAAGCGCCGCACGCCGGACCAGACGACGAACGCCGCGAGCAGCAGGGCCTGCGCGACCGCGAGCACGAGCGGGAAGCGCAGCGACTCGGCGATCAGGTTGCGCGTGAGCAGGTAGCCGTGGAGCGTCTCGTCGATCACCACGGTGCGCGCGCCGAGGTCGTCGACGAGGAGCGCGCGCAGCAGCGCGGCGTGATCCGCGCGCCCCAGCCCCTGGTTGTTCCACAGGTCGGGATCGGAGACGACGATCACGGATCGCGCCGGCGATCGGTGCGCCCCCGAGCTGTCGGGAGCGGGCTCCAGCCGGCCGACCAGGATCAGCGAGTCGCACGTGACCACGGGGACCAGACCGGGCGCGGGCTTCAGGAGCTGCGCCGGCTCGAGCGAGATCGCGAGCCGCCCGCCCCGCGCGCCCGAGCACGCGCGGGGACCGTTCACGAGCCGGAGCAGCACGGGGCGCTCGATCCCGAGCGCGCGCAGCGGGGCCAGCACCTCGCGCGGGGACAGCATCGCGATCGCGCCGACGCCGCGCGGCAGTCGCGCGGACGGCTCGCCCCTCCACTTCTCGAGCACCACGACCATGCGCTTGGCGAGCGCGCCCGCCCGCATCACGTCCGACGAGTCCTCGGCGGGCACCTCCGCGAGCATGAGCACGCCGGTCGAGTCGAGCGCCGGGGTGCGCCACGTGCGCCGGCGCCACACCTCGAATCCGGCCCG
>DATKKO010000252.1:0-5722 GCA_035542955.1 Terriglobales bacterium | reverse complement strand
CACAGCGATGGCCGCCGAGAGCAGCTCTGGACCGGGCGGATCCGCCGGCGCGCGCGGCGGCGCGGCGTGGGGCGGCGCGCGCGGAGCGGGCGGGCGCGCGGGGCGCGGGCCCGGCGGCGCGGGAGCCAGGGGCGATTCGCTCGCGGGCGACGGCGAGGCGCCGCGCGCGAAGCCCGGCGTGGTCTACGTGATGCGCGACGGCAAGCCGGTCCCGGTCGACGTGATGACCGGCCTCACGGACGGCACCTCGGTCGAGCTCGTGGCCGGAGATCTCCGGGCCGGGGACCAGGTCGTGACCGGCATGGAGGTCAGCGCGAGGAGCGGCGCGAACCTGACGCCGCCGCCGGGCATGGGCGGTCCGATGTTCGGGCCGCCGCGGGGCGGAGGGGGCGGAGGCCGCCGATGAAGATCGGCGCCCTGATCCCGCTGGGCCTCGACGCTCTGACGCGCAACCGCATGCGGTCGATCCTGACCGTGCTCGGCATCGTCATCGGCGTGGCCGCGGTCATCGCCACGCTCGCCATCGGCCAGGGCGCGCGCAGCGCGGTGCAGGCGCAGATCCGGGCCATGGGCTCGAACGTGCTCATGGTGATCCCGGGCATCGTCACCGCGGGCGGCGCCCACGGCGGCATGGGCGGCATCACCACGCTGATGCCGGAGGACGCGGCGGCGATCAAGGCGGAGTGCACCGCGGTCGCCGCGGTCGCCCCGGTGGTGCGCGCCTCGAACCAGGTGGTCTACGGCGACCAGAACTGGTTCACGCAGATCCAGGGCACCGGCCCCGACTTCGCCATCGCCCGCCAGTGGGTGGTGGACGACGGCGTCTTCATCACCGACTCGGACGTGCGCGGCGCGGCGAAGGTGTGCGTGCTGGGAGCGACCGTGGTGAAACAGCTCTACGGCGACGCCGATCCGCTGGGCAGCATGATCCGGATCAAGGACATGCCGTTCCGCGTCGTGGGCACGCTGGTCGGGAAGGGCTCGAACGGCCACGACGACCAGGACGACGTGATCATCTGCCCCTACACCACGGTGCAACGGAAGATGCTCCACATCACGCATCTCCAGGGCGTGGTCTGCTCGGCGACGAGCGAGCAGGCGGTGGGCACCGCGGTGAACCAGATCACCGACCTGCTGCGCCAGCGGCACCGCATCAAGCAGGGCGACAACGACGACTTCTTCATCCGCACCCAGCTCGACATCGCCACCACGGCGGAGGCCACCTCGAAGGTGATGACCATCCTGCTCGCCAGCATCGCCGCGGTGTCGCTGCTCGTGGGCGGCATCGGCATCATGAACATCATGCTCGTGTCGGTGACCGAGCGCACCCGCGAGATCGGCGTGCGCCGCGCGGTGGGCGCCAAGAAGCTCGACATCCTGCTCCAGTTCCTGATCGAGTCCGCGTTCCTCTCGCTCGGCGGCGGCGCGATCGGCGTGGCCCTGGGCTGGCTGGCGGCGCGCATGGTCTCGCAGTTCGCGCACTGGCCGACCGTGGTCTCGGCCGGCGCCATCCTGCTCGCGTTCGGCTTCGCGAGCCTGATCGGCGTGTTCTTCGGCTTCTATCCGGCGCGCCGCGCGGCGGGCCTCGACCCGGTGGACTCGCTGCGCTACGAATGACGGCCGCGGAGCGCGGGCGGGGCGGTTCCGATCCCGGAGCCGCCCCGCCGTCGCGCCGGGCCGGTCACGGATTCACGCGGTACAGGTACCAGCCCTCTCCGCAGCTTTGGATGCCGGGGATCGTCCCGATCGGGGTGAGGTCGTCGGGCCGCGCGTCGCGCGAGTGCCGCGCGACCATCGCGACGTCGTCCTGCCAGACGAGATAGCGGATCCCGCACCGGCGCACGTAGTCGATGTCGCGGTCCGCGCGGAGGGCGTCCAGGGCGTCCCGATTCACCACGCCGTCCAGGTTGACCACCGTCAGCGCTTCCGCGTAGTAGCCCAGCGCTCCGGTCTGCGAGCCGCCGATCACGGTGCCGGGCGGGAAATGGTCGCGCGCCCACAGGCCGATCGCGCGGTAGCCCCACACGTGGGTCGGCTTCCGGTCGACCAGGCGCCGGCCGGCGGGGTGGAGCGCGGCTCCGAGCGCGATCGCGGCGACGCACGCCCCGAGCGCGATCGCGCGCCCTCGCCTCCGCACGAGGACGGCGAGCGCCGTGTCCAGCAGGCCGGCGAAGGCGAGCGCGATCGGCACGGCGAGGGGGAAGAGATAGCGCGCGAAGTGCCAGGTGCCGAACGCGAAGCCCACGTACCCGACGAAGAGCGCGAGGCCGAACCACGCCGCGGGAGCGACCGCGGTCCGCCACGGGGCGAGGCGTTGCCAGGTCTGCCGCGCGCCGAGCTTCCGGAGCAGGAGGAACGCGCACGCGGCACCGGTGCCGAGCGGGACCAGGTTCCCGCGGATCACGGTGCTCACGCCCCAGCGCAGCGTGTGCACGTAGAGAGCGGCGGTGGGATGGTGGTTCACGGCGTCGAGCATCAGCTCGCGGGTGGCGAGTCCGCTCACGGGCACGAGATCGTGCGTCCAGCGCCAGCAGACGGCCATCCACGGGAGCAGGGGCACGGCCATTCCGATCGCGCCGCACGCCGCGGCCGTGAGCAGGCGACGGCCTCCGGGACGCTCGCGGAAGAGCGGCGGGGCGAGCGCGAGCAGCAGGGCGGGCAGGAGCAACAGGGCGTCGATGCGGGCGAGCGCCGCGAGCCCGAGCAGCAGGCCGAGCGCGGCGGCGCGCGCGGGCGCGAGCGCGCCGGAGACGGCGGGCCGCGCCCACGCGGTGAGGCGCTCGAGCACCGCGAGCTGCAGCAGGACCGCGAGCGCGGTCTCCAGGCCGTTCAGTGCGATCACGATGCCGACGGGGCTCGCGGCCCACGCGAGCGCCACCACCCGCGGCACGGCCCGATCGCGCGCGATCCGGGAGACGATCGTCACGAGTAGCGCGAGCGCGAGCGTGTCGGCGACCGCGAGCACGACGAGTCCCGCGCGCAGGAACGCGTCGGGGTCGCGGATGCCGAGCGCGTGGAGCGGCGCCAGCAGCAGGGCGAAGAGCGGCTGGAAGCCGTTCGTCCGCGCGAGGCCGTAGAACGGGCCCCAGCCGCGGCCGATGGCGCGCGCGATCGTGAGCGTCAGGTACGCGTCGTCGGGGATGGCGAGATCGTCCAGCGTCCCGGCCCACGCGGGAAGCAGGAGCACGAGCCGGAGCGCCCCGCTCAGTGCCACGATCGCGGCGAGGGCGGGATCGACGGACCTCAGGGCCTGCGGTCGTGGAACCACGTGTTCTCGGGTCCGGTCCGGACCGGCAGGGTGTCCGCGAGCGCGGCCGTCCCGGCCGCGGGGGGTTCCTGCGCGCCGGCGCGAGCGCGCTTCGCCGCGGGCGGCGCGGAGGCCGGGAGCTTCTCGTACTCGCCGCGCGTCACCCACACGGTGGGCCGGCCCGTCGTCCAGGCGACGAAGTCGGGCGTGTCCGAGAACATGAGCCGCGGCTCCGTCTCGCGCAGCGTGTCGGCGGGCAGGGTGAGCCCGAGCCCGGTGAGGCGGGGCAGGCGCGCCCCGGTGGTCGTGAGCGGGGCGAGCTGCGCGCGCTCGCGGGCGAGCCACGGCTCGAGCGCGCGGGCGTCGCGCGTCTCGGACCAGAGCCTGGCGGCGGTCGAGGGCAGCAGCAGGAGCAGCAGAAGCGCGATCCACGCGGGTGCGCTCTTCGTCACGCGGAACCGGCCGCCGAGATGTTCCGCCCCGAGCGCCACGGCGAGCGTCCACAGCGGCAGGAAGGGCATGAGGTAGCGCGGGGCGTACGTGGTGAGCGACATGACCGCCAGCGGCACGAGCGCGCAGACGAGCGCCGCGAGCGCCGGCCAGCGCGTCTTCGGCCGCGCGATGCCCACGACCGCCCCCACCACCGCGAGCCAGCCCACGAGCGGACCCGGGGCGAACGCGGCCTGCTTCAGCACGTGAGGAAGCGCGGCCAGCGCCTTCGCGGGGATCCGCGGCGCGCTCTCGAGGAGCACGTGCGGCCAGCGCGCGGGCGTGAGCGCGAAGTCGCGGAGGGAGGTGAGCCCCGGCCAGCGATCGGTGTAGCCGACGACCATGTAGTTCGAGAGATTGAAGAACAGCGAGCCGGTCGCGACGGCGTTGTGCCACCACCAGGCCGCGGAGAACAGCGCCACGCCGAGCGCGAGCAGCGCCGTGCCCCCGCCGCCGGCGAGCAGCGCGAAGCCGGCCAGCGTGAGCGGCATCTCCGGACGCACGAGCGCGCCGAGGCCGAGCGCGACGGCGGCGCCGGCCGGGCTCGGACGCTCGCGGGCGAGCCGGTCGAAGGTCAGGACCAGGAACAGCGCGCCGAGAGCGTACGAGACGTCGTGGTTCACGGCGTCCACGGTGAGCGGGGCGAAGGTGAAGGCGAGCGCGGCCGCCGCGCCCACCGCGGGCCCGGCGAGCCTCGTCCCCAGCCGGAACAGGATCCCGGCCGCGAGCCACGCGGCGAGCGCGGCGAGCCAGGCCGTCTGCTCGAGCCCTGCGGGGCCGCGCAGGGCGAGCAGCGGCGCGAGGAGCAGCGGCGTGAGCGGGCCGTGCACGAGCACGGGCACGCGGAGCGCCGCGTCGCGCAATCCCCAGAGCGGGGGATGGATCATCGGCGTGTGGAAGCCGTGGCCCTGGAGCAGGGCCCGCGCCGTCAGGCCGTACTCCCAGACGTCGTCGTACGGATCGGGGACACCGGCGCGGAGCGCGGCGAGGTCGAGCAGCCAGAACAACGCCGCAACGGCGAGGACGGCCGCGAGACCCAGCCGCGCGTGGGACTCACGATGGCGCACGATGGCACTCTGTCACGTCGCTCGCGTGGAATCAACCTCCTGCGTCGCGTTACACTGCGTTCCTGCCATGCGTGGGGGCTGCCCGTGAGACCCGACTGGGCCCGCATCCGGGGCGTCGTGCTCCAGAGCGACGACTGGGGTCTGTGCGCGTGGTCGGCCGACGACGAGGCGCACCGCGCGCTCGCCGCGACCTCCTCGTTCCGCAGCCGCCGCGGACGCGACTACGGCCGCTCCACGCTCGAGAGCGCCGCGGACGTGCGCGCGCTGGTCGAGCTGCTGCTCGAGTTCCGCGGCGGCGACGGACGCCCGCCCGTGCTGCAGGCGAACACGGTCATGGCCGCGCCCGACTTCGAGGAGCTGGCGCGGGCGCGCTTCGGCTGTCCCGAGCTGCCGCTGCTCATGCTGCCGCGCGCGCCGTCACGCTGGCAGCGACCCGGCCTCTGGGAGCAGGTGCGCGCGGGGATCGCGGCGGGCGTGTGGCGGCCGGAGCTGCACGGTCTCCATCACCTGCCAGCCCGGGCCTGGCTCGAGGCGCTGCGCCGCGGCGAGCGGGAGACGCGGCGCGCCTTCGAGCAGGAGTGCGTCGTGTGCCCGGCCGTGTCGAGCGGCGCCGAGTACGGCGACACGGAGCCCGCCGCGCAGCGGACCCGCGCTCTCGAGCGCGCGATGGTCCACTTCCCGGGCATGTTCGGCCGCGCGCCGGATTCGCTCTGCCCACCCGACTACCGCTGGGACGCGCGCCTGGAGGCGGACGCGTTCCGGCTCGGCCTCACCGTGATCCAGGGCGACGGCGAGCGGGTGCGCCCCTTCCTGCGCCTGCGCCGGCTGGTGCCGGAGCGCTGGCCCCGCACGCGCGCCGGCTGCTTCCTGATGCCGCGCCGGACCGCGTTCGAGCCGCGCGGCCACGCGGATCCCGGCG
>DATKKO010000251.1:0-6244 GCA_035542955.1 Terriglobales bacterium | reverse complement strand
GACGGTTCGTTCGACCCGCATCGAGGCCCCGCTGTGGACGCCCACGGCCGAGCGCGTGGCCCGCGCCCGGCTGACGCGGTTCGCGGCGCGGTACCGCCCCGGCGCGGAGTACACGCAGCTCTGGCGCTGGTCGGTCGAGCATCCCGAGGAGTTCTGGCCCGCGGTCTGGGAGTTCTGCGGCGTGATCGCCTCGCGCAAGAGCCCCGTCGTCCTGGCCGACGGCGACAAGATGCCCGGCGCCCGCTGGTTCCCCGAGGCGCGCCTCAATTTCGCCGAGAACCTGCTGCGTCACGCGGACGATCGCGAGGCGCTCGTCGCCTGGGACGAGCGCGGCCGGCGGCGCGCGCTCAGCTTCGCGGAGCTGCGCCACGAGGTCGCGCGCTGGCAGGCGGCGCTGCGCCGCGAGGGCGTGCGCCCCGGCGATCGCGTGGCGGGCTGGCTGCCGAACGTGCCCGAAGCGGTGATCGCGATGCTCGCGGCCACGAGCCTGGGCGCGGTGTGGTCCTCGTGCTCGCCCGACTTCGGCGCGCGCGCGGTGGTCGAGCGCTTCGCGCAGATCAAGCCGCGCGTGCTGGTGGCCGCGGACGGCTACCGCCACGGCGGCGACGTCTTCGACCTGCGCGAGCGCTTGTCGCGGGTGGCGATGGCGCTGCCGGGCCTCAAGCGCGTGGTGCTGGTAGGCGGCCTCGGCGACGGAGAACGGGCGGGCGGACCGATGGGGATCCTGCACGCCGAGCCGGCCGAGGATTGGCTCGCGGCCGGAGGGATCGCAGCGGGCGCGGCGGCCGAACCGGAGTTCCTGCGGCTGCCCTTCGACCATCCGCTGTACGTCCTCTATTCCTCGGGCACGGTCGGTCTGCCGAAGGCGATCGTGCACGGCGCGGGGGGCACGCTGCTCCAGCACCTGAAGGAGCACGCGCTCCACACCGACATCGGCCGCGAGGACCGCGTCTACTACTACACGACCTGCGGCTGGATGATGTGGAACTGGCTGGTCTCGGCTCTGGCCTCGGGCGCGACGGTCGTGCTCTACGACGGCTCGCCGCTCGCGCCCCGCGCGGACAGCCAGTGGGCGATGGCGGCCGCCGAGCGCATCAGCGTCTTCGGCGTGAGCGCGAAGTACCTCGCGCTGATCGAGAAGGCCGGCGTCGAGCCGGCGCGCGACCACGACCTCTCGGCGCTGCGCGCGATCCTCTCGACCGGCAGCCCGCTCGCCGCGCATTCGTTCGACTACGTCTATGAGCGCGTGAAGCGCGACGTGCACCTCGCCTCGATCACGGGCGGCACGGACCTCGTCTCCTGCTTCGCGCTCGGCAATCCGACCGCGCCGGTGTGGCGCGGCGAGATCCAGTGCCGCGGGCTGGGCATGGCAGTCGAGGTGTTCGACGGACAGGGGCGCAGCGTGGTCGGCGAGCCCGGCGAGCTGGTGTGCACGCGGCCGTTCCCGACCATGCCGCTCCGCTTCTGGAACGATCCCGACGGCAGCCGCTACCGCGCCGCGTACTTCGAGCGCTTCCCCGGCGTCTGGCGGCACGGCGACTGGGCCGGGCGCACGGTGCACGACGGGCTCGTGGTGCTGGGGCGAAGCGACGCCACGCTGAACCCGGGCGGCGTGCGCATCGGCACCGCCGAGATCTATCGCCAAGTCGAGCGCCTGCCGGAGGTGCTCGAGTGCCTCGCGGTCGGGCAGGACTGGGAGGAGGACGTGCGCGTGGTGCTCTTCGTGCGCCTGCGCGACCGGCTCACGCTCGACGAGCCGCTGCGCGAGCGCATCCGGCGGGAGATCCTCGCCCACACCAGCCGCCACCACGTGCCGCGCAAGATCCTCCAGGTGCCCGACCTGCCGCGCACGCTGAGCGGCAAGCTGAGCGAGCTGGCGGTGCGCGCGGTGATCCACGGCCGCGCGGTGGAGAACGCGGAGGCGCTCGCGACTCCGGGCTGCCTCGAGCATTTCCGCGACCTGCCGGAGCTGCGATCGTGAGCGCGCCGGACGAGACCCGGGGCGCGGGCGGCCCGCGGGCGGGGGCGCCCGTGGCGGCGCGCGAGCCCGCGCGCTCCGCGGCGCAGGTCCTGTTCGCCGGGCTGATCGACGACGCGGCGCTCTTCCCGCCCGCCTCGCGCGACATGGACGGGGCGCTGCGGGATCACGCGCTCCAGCGGCGCGGTCCGCTGGGCTGGGCGCTGGGGCGGCTCGTGGTCCCGGTGAGCCGGCTCGACGAGCTGACCTCGCGCCTCGCGGCGCTGCCGCCCGGCGTCCGCGGCGGCGAGCCCTGGCGGCTCGCCGCGATCGGCGCGCTCGATCCCGACGCGGACGCGCGGCGCGTGCTCGAGTTCAACGCCCGCTCGGCGGCGGCGCGCATCCGGGTGGACGGTCTCGAGGTCGTGGCGCACTCGCCCCGCGAGATCGACGTGTCGCGCCGCGCGGTGCCGCGCGATCTCGGGCTCGTGATCGAGCTGCCGCGCGAGTCGTGGCTCGCGGGCGACCTGCGCGATCTCGTGCGCGCGGTGAAGGCCGCGGACGCGCGCGCCAAGCTGCGCACCGGCGGCACGCGTCCCGGCGACGTGCCCGAGATCGCGGGGCTGCTCCGCGTGCTCGAGGAATGCGCGGGCGCCCGGCTCGCCTTCAAGGCCACGGCCGGGCTGCACCACGCGGTGCGCGGCGTGCGCGCGCTGACCTACGAGGCGGCGAGCCCGCGCGCGGCGTTGCACGGCTATCTCAACGTGCTGCTCGCGGCGGTCTCGCTGTGGCACGGGCGCGACGGCGGCGCGGTCGCCCGGCTGCTCCACGAGGAGGACCCGGCGGCGTTCCGCTTCTCGCCGGACGCGATCGCCTGGCGATCGCTCCGCTTCGAGGCGGCGCAGATCGCCGAGGCCCGCCGCGAGTTCGCCACGGCGATCGGGTCGTGCTCCTTCACCGAGCCGGTCGCGGAGATCGAGGCGATGGGCGTTGATCTCGCGGAGCCGCGATGAGGGCGGCGTTCGAGCCGATGGCGGCGGCGGAGCCGCCGCTGCTGGACGAGACGCACGATCGCGCGCGGCGCTCCTGGGTCGAGAGCGCGGAAGAGCCCGCGAGCGAGTTCCCGATCCAGAACCTGCCGCTGGGCGTGTTCCGCGCGTCGGACGGCGCCACGCCCCGGATCGGCGCGGCGATCGGCGATCAGGTGCTCGATCTCCACGCGGCGGCGGACGAGGGCGTGCTGCCGCTGGGCGACGACGTGCTCGACGCGTGCCGCGGCGCGGCGCTGAACGGACTGATGGCGCTCGCGCCCGGGAGCCGGCGCGACCTGCGGCGCGCGCTCTCGCGCCTGCTCGACTCGAGCCACCCCGCCGCGCGCGATCCCGCGCTGCGCGCGCGCCTGCTCGTGCCGCGGCGCGAGGCGACGATGGCGCTGCCCGCCCTGATCGGCGACTACACCGACTTCTACGCCTCGATCCATCACGCGATGAACGTGGGCTCGATGTTCCGCCCCGATGAGCCGCTGCTGCCGAACTACAAGTGGGTGCCCATCGGCTACCACGGCCGCGCCTCGTCCATCGTCCCGAGCGGCACGCCCGTGCACCGACCGTCCGGCCAGACGAAGCCGCCGGAGGAGGCGCAGCCGCGCTTCGGCCCTTCGCGGCAGCTCGACTACGAGCTCGAGCTGGGCGCGTGGATCGCGCTCGGCAACCGGCTCGGCGAGCCGGTGCCGGCGCGGGAGGCCGAGAACCTGCTGTTCGGCGTCTCGCTGCTCAACGACTGGTCCGCGCGCGACATCCAGGCCTGGGAATATCAACCGCTCGGTCCGTTCCTGGCGAAGGACTTCGCGACGAGCGTCTCGCCCTGGGTGGTCACGATGGAGGCGCTCGCGCCCTTCCGCGTGCCCGCAGCGATCCGACCGCCCGAGGATCCCGCGCCCCTTCCCCACCTCGACTCGGGCTGGAACCGCGCGCACGGCGGCATCGCGATCACGCTCGAGGCGGCGCTCGCCAGCGCGCGCATGCGCGAGCAGGGCATGCCGCCCGTGCGGGTGAGCCGGACCGGATTCGCGGGCACGTACTGGACGCTCGCCCAGCTCGTCGCCCATCAGGCGAGCAACGGCTGCGCCCTGCGCCCCGGGGATCTCTTCGGCAGCGGCACGGTCTCGGGGCCGGCGCCGGAGGAGCGCGGCTGCCTGCTCGAGCGCACCTGGCGCGGGCGCGAGCCGCTGGTCCTGCCCACCGGCGAGAAGCGCGCGTTCCTCGAGGACGGCGACGAGGTGATCCTGCGCGGCTGGTGCGAGGCGTCGGGCCGCGCGCGCATCGGGCTCGGGGAGTGCCGGGGAACGATCGTGGCCTGAAGGGAACCGGCCGGAGGAAAGGGAGACGGAGATGAGCGAGAGCAGCGCAGCCGCGACGCGCACCGCGGGAGGGCCGGGGCTCACCACCACGAAGGCGCCCTTCATCGAGCAGGCCCGGGCCGACGGCCAGCTCTTCATCCGCCAGCCGTACGAGCTGTACAGCGACGAGAACCACCGCACCTGGACCCGTCTGCTCGAGCGCATCCGCCCGCTGTGGGAGCGCTACGCGAATGCGAAGTTCCTCGAGGGCGTCTCGGTCCTGCAGCTCGATCCCGGACACGTGCCGCGGCTCGAGGACATCAACCGCTTCCTGCAGCCGCGGACGGGCTTCCAGGCCAAGCCGGTGAGCGGGCACGTGCCTTCGTATCTCTTCTTCGACCGGCTGCGCGAGCGCCAGTTCCCGACCACGATCACCATCCGCGACGCCTCGTCGCTCGACTACCTGCCCGAGCCGGACATCTTCCACGACGCCGCGGGCCACGTGCCCATGCACACCGACCCCGCGTTCGCCGAGGTGCTGGTGAGCTTTGGCAATTGCGCCGACCGAGCCACGCGGCGCGCGGCCGGCATCCCCGACGAGAAGGAGCGGCTGCGCGCGCTCACCAGCATGGTGAAAGGCCTGACTCGCTTCTTCTGGTTCACGGTCGAGTTCGGGCTGATGCGCGAGAAGCCGGGCGGAGCGATCGCGCCCGGGCACGTGCGCGCCTACGGCAGCGGCCTGCTCTCGAGCTACGGCGAGCTGGCGCACAGCGTGGACTCGCCCGAGGTGCAGCGCTACCCGGCGCAGATCGAGTGGATCGTGAACCAGTACTACGAGATCTACCACTACCAGCCGCTGCTCTTCGTGGTGGACGACTTCGAGCACCTGTTCTATCTGGTGCACGAGCTGGAGCGCTGGCTCGACTCGGGGCTGCTCGATCACCTCGCCCCGGGCGAGCCGGAGGTGAACGAGGAGGATCTGAAGAGCTTCCTCGACGCGGCGCGGAGGAGCTGAGCGGGGACGCCGGCCTGTCTGATTTGAGCTGCGGCCAGGAGAGTCGGCCGCCCGGGGCGATCCGGGCGGCCGTTCTGTTGCGCGGCGGAGGCGAGGCGGAGTGGCCGACGCGGCGGACGGTCGCCGAGGAGATCAGCCGCGATGCCGGCCCCGAATTGATGCGCCCGAAAAGAAAGTTCTTGACAGCCGCGAGCGAGGTTTCTTCAGAAGCGCGCGGGACCGCTCTTCGCATCGCATGAGAACGCGCAGGATGCCCGCAGACGCACGATCAGGGCTCGCGACCACACGAAAAATGGTTCCGTCGCCCGCGTTGAGGCGCACGGGCACCCCAGAGCGTCCGAGACAGGCGTGATAGAGAGGATGCGCCTCCGGCGTTCCGCCCCCGCGGAGCATCGCCGTGAACACCTACTCTCTCGCGCACCTCTCGGACGCCACCCTCGTTCGTGACCTGACCACGCTGGTTCGTTGCGAGCGCGCCACCACCGCCGAGCTTCTCGCCCACCTCGCCGAGTTCGACGAGCGGCGGCTGTACCTGCCGGCGGGGTATCCGTCCGTGTACGCCTATTGCGTCGGCGATCTCCGATTCTCGGAGGACGAGGCGTGCAAGCGGATCCGTGCAGCCCGGGCCGCCCGGCAGTTCCCGATTCTGTTCGAGGCGCTGACCGAAGGCCGCCTCCACCTCAGCGGGGTGGTGATGCTGGCGCCCTATTTCAGCCGAGAGAACGTGGACGAGCTGGTCACCGCCGCCACGCACCAGAGCAAGGCGGGCATCGAGCAGCTCATCGCGGACCGCTTCCCCCGCTCCGAGCTGCTCCAGCTCGTGCAGCCCCTCCCCGCGGCACAGGATGGGTCATCCGCTCCGGAGCGGATCGGGTCGGAGGCTGAACCATCCGCCCCGGGGCGGATACCAACCTTGTGCACGCAGCCGAAGTCA
>DATKKO010000250.1:0-4765 GCA_035542955.1 Terriglobales bacterium | reverse complement strand
ATGAACCTCGACGATCCCGTGCACGCGCTGCACCACGCCCGGCGCGCGGCCGAGCATCTGAAGACGCTGCCCGCCGAGGCGATCGGGCCGATCGCGCTCGAGGCGCGGCTCGCCATCGGCGCCGCGCTCGCCGAGACCGGTGAGATCGACAAGGCGCGGCAGACCCTGCGCGAGGTGCTGGAGAGCGGACGCACGAGCTGGCATCCCGACGCGCGGCGGCACGCCGCGGTCGCGGCATGGCGGCTGTTCTTCGTGCTGGTCGAGGACGATCAGCTCGCCGAGGCGGGCCGGGCGCTCGCGGGGCTGGAGGAGCTGGTGCCCGGGCTCGCGCCGGCGCCGCGGCCGTTCTTCGCGGCGCTCGCGCTGCATCTGCGCGGCGTGCTCGGGTTGCGCGAGGGGAAGATCGACGAGTCGCGGCGCACCTTCGAGAGCGCGGAAGCCGCGGCGCGCGGGCTCGGCGGCGGCGCGGCCGCGGACCTCGCGCGCTCGGCGGCCGCGGGCCGCGGCCAGGCGGCGGCGGAAGAGGAAGCGTTCGCCGAGGCGGAGGAGCACTTCCGGCGCGCGCTCTCGACGCCGCCCGGCGAGGAGCCGCCGGCGAAGGAGCAGGCGACGCGCGCGGACCTGCTGCTGAGCCTCGCGCGCGCGATCGTGGCGCAGGATCGCGAGGAGGAGGCGATCGCGCTCGTGCGCCGCGCGTTCCGCGAAGGTCTGGCGAGCGGCTCGTCCGCGGGCCGGCAGGTCGCGGCGAACGCGGCGCTGCTCGAGGGCGATCTGCCCGCGGGCGAGATCGTCGAGCGCCGGCGATTGTACGAGACCGCCGCGCGGCTGGGACGCCTGAGCCGGCGCGGCCGCGGTCGCGCGATCGCCGAGGAGGCCGAGGCGAGGCTGCGCGAGCTGCGGGAATGAGGCGGGGCCGGCGGGAGTGAGGTGAGCGCGGGAGCGCGCCTCGAGCGGGAGCGCCGCGTCTCGTGACACGTCCGCCGCCGCCGCGGATCCCGAGCGCTCGTCTCCCCTCGTCCAGAGCCCCGGAGATTCGTATTCACCACCGGCTCGAGCCGCAGTATCGTGACGGCCGTCGGTTTCGCCCCGATCGACCGGACCCGCGCGCCCTGGCGCAGGAGGCCGCCCCATGAACGTCACGTACTTCCCCGTGCTGCAGCGCGCCTGGGAGCGCGCCCGCGCTCTGCTGTTCACGCCTTTCCGTTTCGAGACCTGGCTCGTGCTCGGCCTGGCCGCGTTCCTCTCCGAGTGGCTCTCGGGAGGATGGGGCCACTCGGGATTCCAGAGCCACGTCCAGGGACATCACGGCCACATCGGAGCCCCGTTCGCGTTCCTGGCGCATCCGATCTGGGGGCCGCTGGCGGTCACCGTGGCGCTCACCGTGGCGCTCATCGTGCTCGTGTGCCAGTGGCTGGGGGCGCGCGGCAAGTTCGTGTTCCTCGACGACGTCGTGCGCCGCCGCGCCGCGATCGGCGACCCCTGGACGCGGTACGCCGCGCTGGGTGACTCGCTCTTCTTCTGGAAGCTGGGCGTGTTGATCGTGGCCGGACTGCTGATCGGCGGGATCCTGCTGACCGCCGCCGGGGCCGCCATCCTGGCGGCGTTCGGCCTGCACGCGCCCGTCGCCGCGGCGCCGCCGATCGCGGCCGCGGTGACGCTGCTCGCGATCATCGCTCTGCTCGTCGCGTTCGTGATGCTGCTCACCGACGACTTCGTCGTGCCGATCATGTACCGCGACGGGCTCCAGGCCATGGCGGCGTGGAGGCGCTTCCTGCCGCTGCTGCGGCGCGAGCCGGGGCTGTTCGTGCTCTACGCGCTCTTCGTGCTCGTGCTCAGCGTGATCGTCTGGGCCATCGTGGCCGCAGTGGGCGTGGCGACGTGCTGCGTCGGCTTCCTGCTCGTGGGCCTGCCCTACGTCGGGCAGGTCGTGCTCCTGCCGGTGTACGTCACCTTCCGCGCGCTCGGGCCCGAGTTCCTCGCGCAGTTCGGGCCCGAGTACGACATCTTCGCCGCGGCCCAACCGGGCGGAGGCGCGGTGCCGCCATCGACACCGGGAGGGAGCGCGGGACCGCCGCCGTCGCCGGGGGCGCCGGTCGGCTGAGGAACGCAGTGCGGGCGGCTACCGCACCGACTGGGCCGCCTCCGTGATCCACCGCACGATCTGGTCCGGATCGCCGAAGCCCACGTGCGTCTCGCTCCGGCCGGTCGCCGGCGAGAACACGACCAGCGTGGGGAACGCCCTCACGTCGTAGCGGCGCTGCAGGTCCTCGATCTCACGCGGGTTGCTGCCGTTCTCGCGCACCTGGTCGACGATCGAGACCGGGATCACGGCGAGCTGCACGTCGCGGCCGCGCGCGGGATCGTCGAAGACGACGTTCCTCAGGCGTCGGCAGGGTGGGCACCAGGCCGCGTTGAAATCGAGCAGCACGGGCTTGCCGTTGCGCTCGGACTCCGAGAGCGCGCTCTCGTACGTCGTCCAGTCGGACAGCTCGGCTCGCGGCGGTTCCGGCGAGGCCCGCTGCGGCTCCGGGGGCGCGGGCTCGCGCCGCTCGAAGCTCACGGCGCTCGTGGCGGGGGTGGGCCGCGCGCTCACGACGTGCCGGGAAGCAGTCGCGGTCGCGGGCGCTGCCGCGCGCGGCAGCGGGGGCGGTGCCTGCCCGATGAGCCAGCCGACCAGAATCGCGATCGGCAACAGGAGCAGCGACCACCAGGGCGATGGTCCGTGAGGTTCGTCCTGCGCTGCGGCCATGCGAATCCTCCCATCGTTCCGAGCCGGAGTGGCGCGGTGATGCGGACCGCCCCTCGGCTGCGCGTGCGCCCGCTCGGCACCGATGCCCGACCGTGCTGGTTATCGGCCGCACGCGATCGGGCTTGCAGGCCGTCGGCTATCCGCGGGTTTCGTATTCCCCGTGGGCGCCGGCATCGGCTATGATGGCGCCATGCGGTGCCGCCGCACCGGGGTCCGGCACGCGATCCCGGTCGCGTGCGCCCTCCTCCTCGCGCTGAGTCCCGGCGCTCGCGTCGCGTGCGCCGCGAGACCTGCTCCCGCGCCGGTGGACACCGCCGAGCGCGTGCGCACGCTGCTGCGCTGGGCGCGCGAGAGCCAGGCCGAGGAGTCGGTCGAGTCACGCCAGCGCGCGATGCGCGACCTGGACCAGGCGCTCCAGCTCCAGCCCGCGAACTCCGAGATCTGGCTCGAGCGCGGGCGCGTGTACGAGCGGGGCGCGCTCGAGACGGAAGCGCGCGACTGCTTCTCGAAGGCGATCGCGCTCGCGCCGCGGGACCCCGAGCCTTGCGTGTGCCTCGGCATGGCATGGAAGCGGCTCTGGCTGCGGCGGATCGATGGGGCCGCGCTCGACAGCGCGATCAGCTGCCTGCGCCGCGCGACGGAGCTGCGCCCGTTCGACAGCCGGACCTGGCTGCGGCTGGTCCCGCTCCTCGTCGAGCGCTCGAATCCCGCGGGCGCGGCGTTCGCGGCAGAGCGCGCGCTCGCGCGGCGCCCGATGTACGGCGACGGCTGGCTGGCGCGCGCGTACCTGGCCTACCGCCGCGGGGAGATCGAGACGGCGGACAGCATGTTCGCGGTGGCCCTGCCGCTGCTCTCGCGCGAGGAGCGCGCGCGCTTCGCCGATCTCGGGCCGATCACGGGCGCCGAGGAGAGCGAGCGGCTCGCATCCGCCGGCGACGATTCGCTGCGGCGCTTCTGGCAACGGCTCGATCCCGATCCCACCTCGCGCGAGAACGAGCTGAAGCTCGAGTACTGGTCGCGGGTCGCGCACGCGATCCTGCTCTTCGAGGATCCGCTGCACCCCGAGTGGGATGCGCGCGCCGACACCTACCTGCGCTACGGCGCGCCGCGCGGCAAACGCCAGAATCCTGCGGGGCTGCCCACCTACTTCCAATTCAACGCGCTGCATCCGATTCCGACGTCCCGCATCACGGGAGATTACGGGCTGTCCGACGACAGGTACCCGTTGATCAACCAGGCCTGGGACTATCCCGATCTGGGCATGAGGGTCGTGGTCCAGGACCGCTCGCTCACGGGCCGCTACGAGCCGCCGGTGACCCGGGACTTCGATCGGCTCTCGGCGCCCGATCCGCGGGTGCTCGCGCGGCGCCGCGATCTGGTCGCGCTCGGAGGCGGTCTGGCGGTGTTCCCCACGCTCGCGCCGCCCGCGCAGCGCATCGAGCTGCGGGGCACGCTCGTGCGCTTCGAGGGCGCGCGCGGTCCCCGGCTGTTCGTGCAGGTGCAGGCGCCCGCCGCACCGGCCGACACGCTGTGGGCGCGCTGCGCGGTGCTCGACGCGCGCGGCCGCGAGGTGTCGCGCGACGCGGGCGCGCTCGGGCTCTCGCTCTGCCATCCGGCCGAGCGGCGCATCGCCGAGTTCTCGGCCGAGCTGCCGGCCGGAGCGTACGACGTGACCGTCTCGGTGCGGGACCCGCGCCACAAGCGCGGCCTGTATCGCATCACGACCGAGCTCGCGCCCTCCACGCCGGGCCTCGACCTGAGCGACATCGTGCTGACCTGCGGCACGCCGGAGGTGCTCGTGAGCGGCGGCTCGGTGCGGCTCGAGTCGAATCCCGAGGCCCGCGTGGCCGCCGGCGCGCCGCTCGTGGTCTACTTCGAGATCTACCGCCTCGCGCCGGGCGCGGATGGCCTCGCCCGATTCGAGTACGAATACACCGTGCGCCGCGTGATCGAGTCCAGGGGCGGCAAATCGAAGGCCGCGGCGCAGGCCTCGCTCGCCTCGACCGCCGCCACGCG
>DATKKO010000249.1:0-2517 GCA_035542955.1 Terriglobales bacterium | reverse complement strand
CCCCGCCCCGGAAGATCGGGGCGGGGCTTCGCGCCGGTGTTCTTCGACCATCGCGACGGCAGGTGAGACCCGGTCCGCGATGCGCTCCTACCCCTTCACCACCAGGAACGGCCTGAGGCGCGCGACGATCTTCGCGAGGTCGGCGCCCTCGCAGACGCGCACCACGTCGGCGACGTCCTTGTACGCCTCGCTGGTCTCCTCGCGCAGCGTGTCGCGCCCCTCGTAGCGCACCGCGATCCCGGCCGCGTTCAGCTCGGCGACGAGATCGCGCCCCTTCGTCTCGCGCACGGCCTGCGTGCGGCTCATGCGCCGCCCCGCGCCGTGGCAGGTCGAGCCGAAGGCGTGCGCCATCGAGCCCGGGCGCCCCGCGAGCACGTAGGAGTAACGCCCCATGTCGCCGGGCACGAGCACGGGTTGGCCCGCGTCGCGATACGGCTGCGGCACGTCCGGGTGCCCCGGCGGGAAGGCGCGGGTCGCGCCCTTGCGGT
Source organism: Terriglobales bacterium (assembly GCA_035542955.1). GTDB lineage: Bacteria > Eisenbacteria > RBG-16-71-46 > RBG-16-71-46 > RBG-16-71-46 > JANXPZ01. The sequence goes on along the minus strand of DATKKO010000249.1, from coordinate 2,029 downwards.
GCACGAGGCCGCGCACGCGGCGCTCTCCGACCTGGTGGGTCTCGAACTTCGCGATGTTGTGGGCCACGTCGTAGACCAGCGTGAGGCCGAGCGCCTCGCGGCCGCGCCCCAGCGTCTGCTCGAACGCGTGCCGCACCTCGTCGGCGATGACCTGGCGATTCGCCCAGGCGAAGTTCGCGGCCGCGCGCATCGCGCCGAGGTAGGCCGTGGCCTCGCCGGTGCGCAGCGGCGCGCAGGCGAGCTGGCGGTCGGGCAGCGAGATCCCCCACCCGCCGAGCTTGCGCGCGACATCGCGCACGTGATCGGTGCAGACCTGGTGGCCGAGGCCGCGCGAGCCGCAGTGGATCATCACCGTCACCATGCCGCGCTCGAGCCCGTAGGCGCGGGCCGCCTCCTCGTCGCGGATCTCGTCCACCTCCTGCACCTCGAGGAAATGGTTGCCCGACCCGAGCGTGCCAAGCTGGTCGCGGCCGCGGCCACGGGCGCCCTCGCTGACCGCGCCCGGATCGGCCTCGGCGAGCACGCCGCCCTCCTCGCAGCACTCGAGATCGCTCGGCGTGCCCATGCCCTGCCCCACCGGCCAGCGCGCGCCCTCGCGCAGCACGCGGTCCAGCTCCTTCCCCGGCAGCCTCACGCGGCCGGTCGAGCCCACGCCGCACGGCACCTCCCGGTACAGCGCGTCCGCGAGCCTCTCGATCCGGGGCATGAGATCGTCGCGCGTGAGCCGGGTGCGCATGAGCCGCACGCCGCAGCCGATGTCGTAGCCCACGGCGCCCGGCGAGACCACGCCCTCGTGCGGGTCGAAGGCCACGACGCCGCCGACCGGCAGGCCGTAGCCCCAGTGCGCGTCGGGCAGGGCGATCGAGGCCTCGAGGATGCCCGGCATGGTCGCGGCGTTGCGCACCTGATCCACGGTGCGATCGGCAAGGATGTGCTCGAGCAGCACGCGATCCGCGAACAGCACGCCGGGAACCCGCATCGCACCCGCGCGCGGGATCAGCCAGCGGTGCGGATCGAGCTCGACCAGTCCGGCGGCCTCGACGGCGTTCATGCGCGCAGTCTGCGCCCGCGGGAATGCGGGTTCAACCGTTGAGGCAGTCGAGCGGGCGGACGCGGGGGAACGGTCAGCCCCGCCCGACGGCGGCCGCGTCCGCGCGCAGCGCGCGGCCCGTCCACGACTCCTCGGCCGCCGCGATCGCCTCGGGCGGGCCCTCGGCCACGATCCGGCCGCCCGCCTCGCCCCCGCCGGGCCCCAGGTCCACGACCCAGTCGCTGTTGCGGATCACGTCGAGGTTGTGCTCGACCACCACGATCGTGTCGCCCCGGGCGGTGAGGTCGTCGAGCACCTCGAGCAGGCGCTGCACGTCCGCGTAGTGGAGCCCGACCGTCGGCTCGTCCAGCACGTAGAGCGTCGGACCGGACCCCCGCTGCGACAGCTCGCGCGCGATCTTGAGGCGCTGCGCCTCGCCCCCCGAGAGCTGGTTCGCGGCCTGGCCGAGCGTGAGGTAGCCGAGGCCGACGCGTCGCAGCATGTAGAGCGAGCGCGTGAAGCGCGGCTGGCTCGCGAAGTGCTCGAAGGCCTGATCCACGGTGAGATCGAGCGCCTCGCGGATGTTGAGGCCTCGATGGCGCACGTCGAGCACCTCGCGGCGGAAGCGGTCGCCGCCGCAGACCTCGCACGGCACCAGCACGTCGGCGAGGAAGTACATCTCCACCGTCACCCAGCCCGCGCCCTGGCAGGCCTCGCAGCGGCCGCCGGGCGTGTTGAAGGAGAACGAGCCCTCCTTGAGCCCGCGCGCCAGCGCCGCCGGCTGCCGCGCGTAGATCTCGCGCAGCGCGGCGTAGCCGCCCATGTAGGTGATCGGGCAGGAGCGCGGCGTGCGCCCGATCGGGGACTGATCGACGAGCGCGGCGCGCTTCAGGGCGCCGAGTCCCGTGACCGCGCGATGCGCACCCGGCGGCTCCTCCGCGCTCCCCTCGAGCGCGAGCCGCGCGGCCCGGTAGAGCACCTCGTCCACCAGGCTGCTCT
>DATKKO010000248.1:0-12415 GCA_035542955.1 Terriglobales bacterium | reverse complement strand
GCGTGTCGCCGGGCGCGCTCATTTGTCCACGTCCCCGAGCACGAAGTCGATCCCGCCCAGCGTGGCGATCAGGTCCGCGACCTTCTCGCCCCGCACCAGCCGCGGCAGCGCCTGGAGGTGGGGGAACGAGGCGGTGCGGATGAAGACGCGGTAGGGCAGGTTGCTGCCGTTGCTGATCGCGTAGTAGCCGTACTCGCCCTTCGGTCCCTCGGTCGCGACGTACGCCTCGCCCGGCGCCGGGACGAAGCCGCGCGACACGTTCACGAAGTGGTGGATCAGGCTCTCGATGTCGTGGAGCTGCCGGTTCTGCTCGGGGAGCGAGTAGCGGAAGTCTTGGCTCGTCCACGGGCCGTCCGGCATGTCGCGCACGCACTGGCCGATGATGCGCCAGCTCTGCCGCATCTCCTCCATGTGGACGAGGTAGCGATCGTAGTTGTCGCCGCTCGTCCCGGTCGGCACGTCGAACTCGTAACGCTCGTAGCCCGAGTAGGGCGCCGCCTTGCGCAGGTCCCAGGCGAGGCCCGCGGCGCGCAGGTTCGGCCCGCTGAAGCCGCGCTCGATCGCCTCGTCCTTCCCGATCGGCCCCGTGCCCCGCGCGCGGGCGACGAAGATCGGATTGCCGGTGAGCAGCTTGTCCACCTCGGCGAGCTGGCGCGGGAAGCGCTCGAGCCAGGACTCCATGTCCTCGCGCCAGCCCGCGGGCAGGTCCTCGGCCACGCCGCCGATGCGGAACCAGTTCGGGTGCATGCGCCCACCCGTCACTTTGGAAATGAAGTCGAGGATCTGCTCGCGGCTCTCGAAGGTGTAGAAGACCGGCGTGCCCGCGCCGAGATCCTGCGCGTAGGTGCCCGCCCACACGAGGTGGCTCGCGATCCGGAACAGCTCGCCCGTCATCACCCGGATCACCTGGCCGCGCGGCGGCACCTCGACGCCCAAGAGCTTCTCGACCGCGAGGCAGTAGGGCAGGTTGTTGGCGACGCCGGCGAGGTAGTCCACGCGATCGGTGTAGGGGATGAAGCGGTGCCAGGTCTGGCGCTCGGCGATCTTCTCGGGGCCGCGATGGTGGTAGCCGACGTCCGGGTCCATGTCGGCGATGGTCTCGCCCTCGAGCTCGATCACGAGCCGCACCACGCCGTGCGTGCCCGGATGGTGCGGGCCCATGTTGAGCACGATGCGGCCCTGCTCGGGCTTGAGCCGCGTCCCTTCCTCGATCGAGCGCTCCCACTCGAGCGCGTCCGCGGCGGTGAAGGGCGGCAGGTCGGAGCCGCGCGCGACGTGGTCCTTGCGCAGCGGGAATCCCTGCCAGCACGGCGGCATGAAGATGCGCCGCAGATCGGGATGCCCGTCGAAGCGCACGCCGAACATGTCGAAGGTCTCGCGCTCGTACCAGTCGGCGGCGGGGAAGACGCCAGTGACACTGGGCACGCGCGGATGGTGCGCGTCGAGATCGGCGACGAGCCGCACCTGAGGCTTGCCCGGCTCGAGCGCGGCGAGGTGGTAGACGGTGCGGAATCCTGCGCCGCGCGGACGATTGTCGATGCCGCAGAGGAACTCGAGCCGGCGGAAGCGCGGCTCGGCCTCCTCGGCGAGGAAGCGCATCGCGGGCACGAGTTGCTCCGGCCGCACGCGCCAGGTCAGCGTGTCCGTCGGCCCGGGATCGCGCGGCAGCGTGCCGACCGTGGCGAAGAGCGCGGGCTCGACCTGCTCGAGGCCGCGCAGGTTCGGCGCGACCGGCGAGGGCGGATTCCAGGGCGGGAAGTAGGCCGCGGGCACGGTGCTGCCGGGGCGCAGGATCGTGCCGCGCGAGCCCGTGCCCTCGAAGCCGGGCCCGCGCGGATCGTACGTGGTGGTGACGCCCTGCACCCGCGGGGCGCGCGTGGTGCCGACCACGCCCTCGCGGCGGCGCACGATCTCGAGCGCGGGATGCTCCTCGCGCCGGATCTTCCGCTGAAGCAGGATCAGCGCCTCGATCAGCGACTCGGGGCGCGGCGGGCAGCCCTGCACGTAGACGTCCACCGGCATCAGCGTGTCCACGCCCTGCACGACCGAGTAGACGTCGTACATGCCGCCCGAGTTCGAGCACGAGCCCATCGAGATGACCCAGCGCGGCTCGAGCATCTGCTCGTAGAGGCGCAGGATCGGGCCGGCCATCTTCTTGAAGACCGTGCCGGCGACCACCATGAGGTCCGCCTGGCGCGGCGAGCCGCGGATCACCTCGGCGCCGAAGCGCGCGATGTCGTGGCGCGCGGTGAGCGAGGTGGCCATCTCGACGAAGCAGCAGGAGAGGCCGAAGAACATCGGCCAGAGGGAATTCGAGCGGCTCCAGTTGATGAGATCGTCGAGCCGGGCGAGGAGGATGGAGTGGCGCAGCTCCTCGGGAACATCGTCGCCGCGGCCGGCGGTCGTACTCGAGCCGGTGTCGAGCGTCATCGCGTCCCGAGCCGGCCAGCCGCCGGCTCCCCTAGAGTGGTGCGTCCCGAAATTCCGCGGACGGGGGAGTTCCGCGATTGCCTCGCGACCGGGCGCGAGTCTAGCACCGCTGCACCCGGAGCGGCGCGGCCTGACAAGGGTGGGTCAACTGGCGCCCGCGGCGCGGCGTCCACTAGACTCGTGTCGAGCGCGTTCGTCCCCCGGCGAGCCGCGCGGCAATCGTCCCCGGAGAACCCGATGAGCGAGCCGTCCACGAACCCGGCAGCGTCCACCACGACCCGCGCCAGCCTCGAGCTCGAGTCCGTCGAGGGCGGCGGCTTGCGCTTCGCCGGTGAGGTCGGCGGGCACCGCCTCGGCTTCGACAGCGGCCCCGGTGCGGCGTCGGCGAACCCCGTGCAGACGGTGCTTGCCGCGCTCGGCGCCTGCACCGCCATGGACGTCATCAGCATCCTGCGCAAGAAGCGCCAGCACGTCACGGGCTACCGGGTTGAGGTGAACGGCGAGCGCCGCATGGACGAGCACCCGAAGATCTACACGCACATCGAGATCGTGCACCGCGTCTGGGGGCGCGACGTGAGCCCGGAGGCGGTGGCGGACGCCGTCCACCTGAGCGACACCAAGTACTGCTCGGTGCACGCGATGCTCGAAGGCACGGTGGAGATCACCAGCCGCTTCGAGGTCTTCAACGACTGACCCGACCTCTCCCCCGGGAGGCACGCAGATGGAGACCCCCTTCGGTCTCTCCGAGCTGATCCTGCGGGTGAAGAACGTGCCCGCGTCGGTGGCCTTCTATCGCGACGTGCTCGGGCTCGCGGTGGAGGAGATCGCCTCGGAGACCTGGGCCTGGCTCTGGACCGGTGAGCCGGGCAGGCTGCCGCGGCTCGGGCTCACGAGCAAGCCGCTCTCCTTCGGCGCGGCGCACACCGGCGGGCCGGCGCACTTCGCGCTCGCGGTGCCGCGCGAGCGGATCGCGGCGGAGAAGGCACGCCTCGAGTCGCTCGGCCTCGCGGTCGAGGGACCGATCCACTTCGAGGTGTGGCACGCGGACTCCATCTACTTCGACGACCCGGATCGCAACCGGGTCGAGCTGTGCGGCTTCGAGCATCTGAACGCCGCGAACCGGGAGGCGCGCGCATGAGCGGAGACGCGGAGTTCCGGATCGAGAGGGACAGCATGGGCGAGATGAAGGTGCCGGCGGCGGCGCGCTATGGAGCGCAGACCCAGCGTGCGGTCGAGAACTTCCCGATCTCGGGCGAGCCGCTGCCGCCCGAGTTCGTCCACGCGCTGGGGCTCGTCAAGCGCGCCAGCGCGCGCGTGAACCTCGAGCTGGGCCTGCTCGACCGCGCGACCGCGGAGGTGATCGAGCGCGCGGCGGGCGAGGTCGCCGAGGGGCGCTGGGACGCGGAGTTCCCGATCGACGTGTTCCAGACCGGCAGCGGCACCAGCACGAACATGAACGCGAACGAGGTGATCGCGCACCGCGCGGCCGAGATCCTCGGGCGCAAGGTCCATCCGAACGATCAGGTGAACCTCGGGCAGAGCAGCAACGACGTGATCCCCGCCGTGGTCCACATCTCGGCCCTGCTCGGGATCGAGCGCGACCTGATCCCCGCGCTGGAGCGCTTGCGCCTGGCGCTCGCGGAGAGGGCACAGGCCTTCGATCACGTGATCAAGACCGGCCGCACGCACCTGATGGACGCCACGCCGATCCGGCTCGGCCAGGAGTTCAGCGGCTACGCCTCGCAGGTCGAGCACGGGATCGCGCGCCTGCGCGCCGTGCTGCCCGACCTGCGCGAGCTGGCGCTGGGCGGCACCGCGGTGGGCACCGGCCTCAACACGCATCCCGAGTTCGGCCGCCGGGTCGCGGCCGAGATCTCGCGCACGACGGGCACCGAGTTCCGTGAGGCCGCGAACCACTTCGAGGCGCAGGGGGCGCAGGACGCGGCCGTCTGGGCGAGCGGCGCGCTCAACACCGTGGCCGCGAGCCTGATCAAGATCGCGAACGACATCCGCCTGCTGAACTCGGGCCCGCGCTGCGGCCTCGCCGAGATCGCGCTCCCCGCGGTGCAGCCCGGATCGAGCATCATGCCGGGCAAGGTGAACCCGGTCATCTGCGAGGCGGTGATCCAGGTCGGCGCCCAGGTCACGGGCAATCACGCCGCGATCACCATGGGCACGCAGTGGGGCCAGCTCGATCTCAACACCATGCTGCCCTTGATCGCCCGCAACCTGCTCGAGAGCATCCGCCTGCTCGCGAGCGTGTCGCGCGTGTTCGCGGACAAGGCGGTCGCCGGTCTCGTCGCGAACGAGGAGACCTGCCGCGGCTACGTCGAGATCTCGCCGAGCATGGCGACCGCGCTGAATCCGCTGATCGGCTACGACAAGGCCGCCGAGATCGCGAAGCGCTCGTTCCGCGAGCGGCGGCCGGTGCGCGAGCTGGCCCGCGAGATGACCACGCTCAGCCCCGAGGAGATCGACCGCGCGCTCGATCCGCGGCGCCAGACCGAGCCCGGGATGGGCCCCGCAGGATCGTCCGGGTGACCTCGCCGGAGGAAGGCCGCGCTGCGAGCGCCGGGCCCGCGTCGGGCGCGGGATCCGGCGCGTTCCCCACGCGCGAGGAGATGGCGGCGCGGCTCGCCGACGCGAGGGAGCGCCTCGCGCCGGTCGCGCACCGCACGCCCGTGGTCACCTCGCGCACGATCGACGGCCTCGTGGGCGCTCAGGTCTTCCTCAAGTGCGAGAACTTCCAGCGCATGGGCGCGTTCAAGTTCCGCGGCGCGTACAACACCATCTCGCGCCTCGCGCCCGAGGCGCTGCGCCGCGGCGTGATCGCGTACTCCTCGGGCAACCACGCGCAGGCGGTCGCGCTGGTCGCGCGCATGCTGGAGGCGCCCGCGGTGATCGTCATGCCCAGCTTCGCCCCGCGCCCGAAGCTCGAGGCGACGCGCGGTTACGGCGCCGAGGTCGTGTTCCACGACCGGCTCGGCGAGAACCGCGAGGCGCTGGCCCGGCGGCTCGCGGCGGAACGCGGGCTCACGCTGATCCCGCCCTTCGACCACCCGGACATCATCGCGGGCGCGGGCACGGCGGCGCTCGAGCTGTTCGAGGATCGGGGCGCGATGGACCTGCTGGTCGTGCCCGTGGGCGGCGGCGGATTGATCTCGGGCTCGGCGCTCGCGGCCGATGTCGCCTGCGGTGCGCGCTGTCGCGTGGTGGGCGTCGAGCCCGAGGCGGGCGACGATGGCTGCCGCTCGTTCCGCGAAGGGCGCATCGTGACGATCCCGCCGCCCGACACCATCGCCGACGGCGCGCGCACGCCCTCGCTCGGCCCGCTCACGTTCGAGATGATCCGCCGCCACGTCAACGACATGACGTGCGTGCCCGACCCGGCGCTGATCGAGGCCATGCGGCTCGTGTGGGAGCGCGCGAAGCTCGTGGTCGAGCCCACCGGCGTGCTCGGGCTCGCGGCGCTGCTCACGGGCCGCGTGCGGCCGCGCGATCACGAGAAGCGCGTGGGCGTGATCCTCTCCGGCGGCAACGTGGATCTCGCGCGCGCAGGCGAGTGGTTCGGGGGCGACGGAGCCAGGTAGGGGGCTATCGGGAGGCCGCGCCGGGGCGCCTGGTACGCCGGCGCAGGATGATCTTCGCGAGAGCCCGCAGGACCGAGTTCACCGTTTCGGCATCCGGGAACACCGCCGCCACGTCCGGGTCCAGCACGACGACATGGCTCGCGCGCGGTGTCCCATTCGAAGACGAGCCCCACGCTGGATCACCCCGCAGCAGTTCGGCGGGGGCGTCGAGTGGCGACATTCTAGAGGAGCGCGGCTCGGATTCAAGTGCCCCGACCGCTCGGCTGGTCCCGGAGAGGAAAGGTCCGCGCGCCCGGTCTCGGGCGCGCGGTTCGATCTCCGGCGACGGTTACGGCTTCGGCTTCGCGCTCGGCGTCGGCTTGATGATCGTCACCTTGGGCGCCGCCCCGGCCTTCGACGACGTGCCGCTCTTCGGCGCCGTGGAGGTGCGCTTGCCCGTGCCCGCGGGCGCGGGCGCGGACATCGCCTCGCTCACCGCGTCGCGCAGCCTGTCCTCGTCCGTCACGCCGCGGAAATACGAATGGATGCGGCCGTCCTTGCCGACCACGACCAGCGTGGGGATCGCCTCCGCCTTGTACTTGCCCCCGCCGACCTCGCCGGTCTCGTCGAGCAGGATGCGGAACGAGTAGGGATTCTTGGCGAGGAAGTTCTTCACCACGTTCGCGGACTCGCCGGTGTTGACGCCCATCACCACGAGCCCCTTCGACTTCAGCTCCTGATGGAGCTTCTCGATTCGGGGCATCTCGAACCGGCACGGGGAGCACCACGTCGCCCAGAAGTCGAGCACCACCACCCGTCCCCGGTACGCGGCGAGGGACACGGTCTGGCCCTTCGTGTCCTTGAGCGTGAACGCGGGCGCCTTCTGGCCGACCAGCTCGGACACGAATTCCTGCTGCGCGGCCGACGAGAAAGCCGGGACCTCCTTCGTGTCCGCGGGTGGCGTGAAGGCGAAGAGCGAGTCGGGCAGCGTCCCGTTCACCTCGCCCACGTCGAAGCGCGTGACCTGGTCCATGGTGACCTGCGCCCCGGTCGCCGGGTGCTTCATCGTCACCGTGGTGCTGTCCTCGAGCACGAGCGAGCGGGTCTTGTCCACCCAGACCGTCGTCACCGCGCGCGCCGAGGTGTCCGCGGAGAGCGCGCGCGGCGGCGTCACGTCGCAGCGCACCCGCCAGCAGTCGAACGAGGCCGCTCCCACCGCGACGGGGGCGGAGCCCACGACACGCGCGCTCTTCACGTCGTCGAACACGCCGAAGTAGCGCGCGATCGGCGAGCCCTGCAGGGGGCGCATGTGACCCGCGCTGTCCACGGTCGACTCGGCCGGCTTGCGCATGTACTGCTTGAGCCCCGGGAGATAGGTCACCGTTTCCTTCCCGTCGGAGACCAGCGTCATGCCCATCTGCGGTTCGTGCAGGTCCACGCGGGAGCGGCCCGAGCGGTCCGCGGCCACCGTGAAGGGCACAGTGAAGCTCTGCAGTACCTGACCCGTCGCCGACGCAACAACGCTCATCCCGCCCTCGAAGTGATAACTGTTCAGACCGCGGTACGTGTCCGTCACCTTCTGCAGCAGGGCCTGCGGATCGGGCGGCTGCGCGGCTCGCGTTGGCGCGGCGAGGGTGAGCGCGAGCAGAGCGGCCAGGGTCGGCTTGAGCATGGAGCAGGGTCCTTTCGCTGGGTCGAGGGGCCTAACGCGACGATCGAGCATACCCTGCCCGCGGGGCCCGCGTCCACGAGCCGGGCGCGGCTCACGGTGGATTCTCGGACGGAGCCTATGCCGCGCCGATCGTCGGACCCGCGCGTCTCGGCGCGAGCAGAAGCGGAAACGCGCGGACGGCCCACAGCAGCCAGCCCAGCGCCCACAGCGATCCGCTGGCGGCGAGCAGCGGCATCGCTGCGCCGGGCGCGAACTCCGTCGCGATGCGGGCGACGAGGCTCAGCCCGATGAGCGCAGGCGTGTCGCGGCCGACCGTCGCCTCCTCGCGCTCGAGCGGGAATCCGCCGTGCACGACGGTGACGCGGGTGCCGATCGCCAGCACCAGCAGTCCATAGCCGCCGAGGAAGACGAGGTGCTCGCCCGCGAGGAAGTGCGCGGGCGCGAGAGCGGCGAGCCAGAGCCCCGCGAGCACGCACCAGCCCGCGCTCCAGAGCGCGAAGCTGTGCCGCGTGCGCCGCACGGGCAGGCGGTGGAGCTTCCACGCGAGGACGAGCGCGGGCGTCGCCGCGAGCACCCGCAGCCACGCCGCCGTTCGCGCGCTGCCCGCGCCCTCGGCCACGAACGATGCGACGAGCAGCGCGCCCAGCGCGCCGTAGAACCACAGGCGGCCGCCGCGCCGGGGTACCCACGCGAAGCGTGGGTCGGGGCCCGCGACCGCGGGGATGCGCAGCGGTCCACGCGCGCCGATGAAGGTCGGCACGAGCAGCCCGCCCACGCCGAGCACGAGCGACAGCACCATGCCGAGCGCGACCAGGCGCAGCGCGAACCCGGGCGCGGGCTCGCCCGCGCCGAGCGCGACCGCGAGCTGCCACAGCCCGCCCGCGAGTCCGAACGCGAGACCGAGCAGGATGAACACGATCTCGCCCGGCGCCTGGCCGCGGCTCGTGTGCGACCGCGATCCGGACGCCGCCGCGAGCACGGCCACCGTGAACACGAATCCCGCCTGCGCGACCGCCCACGCGGCACCGAGCGGCGCGGAGCCCGCTCCCGCGAACGAGCCCGCCGCGAACACGATGAGCCCGACGAGCGCGGCCCACAGCTCGGAGGGGCGGAACTTCCCGCCGTGCGTCAGGCCCGAGAGCGCCGTGAGCATGAAGCCGCACACGAACGAGAGCACGAAGCCCTGGATCATGAGCGCGCGATGGAGCGGACCGGGATAGGGGATCCAGCCGAGCGCGTCGAGCGGCCAGACCAGCGATCCGGCGAGCGCGAAGAAGATCCCGCAGGTGAAGAACACCCGATGAGGCTCGAGCCGCATGAGCCCCTGCGCCTCCCGCTCTTCGTCCGGCGGCCGTGGCCCTACCGCTCGGTGCGCCCGACGCGCTCCATCTTCTCGAGCAGCTCGCCGAGCCCGCGCGCGGGGTCCGCGCCCACGTCCACGCGCAGCACGCGGCGCCCGCGCCGCGCGAGCGTCTCGAAATCGCCCGCGGCCTGCGCCCGGCGCAGCATGCCGAAGGTGTACGGCTGACCGGGGATCTCGAGGTCCGGCCCCTCGTCGCCCGTGATCTGCACGAAGAGTCCCGTGTCGGGGCCGCCCTTGTGGAGCTGGCCGGTCGAGTGCTGGAAGCGCGGGCCGTAGCCCAGTGTGGTCGCGAGCCGCGAGCCCGCGCCCAGCGCGAGCCGCAGGCGCTGCAGCCGCTCGTGCACCTCGCGCGTGCGGTGCAGGTACGCGAGCACCGCCACGTAGTCGCCGGGCCGCGCGAGCGCGAGCAGCGCCTCGAGCGCGGCCGCCGCGTCGCCCGGGCGCGCCTCCTGCAGCGGGCGCTCCGCGCGGCCGCCCGCCCAGATCTGGCACGCGCCGTCCTCGATCAGCGCCGGCTCCTCGGGGAAGTGGCCGTCCGCGAGCGCGCGCTGCAGCACCGAGTCGGTCGCCTTCTTCGCTTCGGCTACGTTCGGCTCGTCGAACGGATCCAGCTCGAGCACCGCGCCCGCAGTCGCCACCGCGATCTCCCAGCGCAGGAACGCGGCGCCGAGCTGGTCGGGCGCGGCGAGATCCACCAGCCACGCGGGCTGCGAGCCGTGCGCGATTGCCCGCCCGACCTCGGGGTCGAGATCCGGCGTGGTCGCGAAGGCGCGGTCGCGGCCCGCGAGCGCGACCGGCCCGATCGGCTCGCCCTCGACCGGGAGGATGCCCTTGCCTTCCTTGCCCGTGCTCTCGGCGATCAACTGCTCGACCCAGGCGGCGAACGGCTCCCACGAGGGTCCGAAGGCGAGCATGAGCTTGTCGCGGCCGGCGAGCGCCGCGGCGCCCAGCTCGGCGCCGAACACGACGCCGACGCCGCCCGTCGGGTCCTTGCGCGACTCGGCCAGCTCCGCGGCCGCGCTCTCGCGGAGCGCCTCGGGATCGAGCCCGATCAGCGCCGCGGGCACGAGCCCGAAGAGCGAGAGCGCCGAGTAGCGGCCGCCCACGTCGGGCGGGTTGCGGAAGACGCGGCGGTAGCCGCGCTCGGTCGCGAGCCGATCGAGCGGCGTGCCCGGATCGGTGATCGCCACGAACGAACGCCCCGCGCGATCGCCCTGCTCGTGCCGCACCCATTCATAGAAGTAGCGCTCGAAGCTCAGCACCTCGATGGTCGTGCCCGACTTCGACGAGACCACGAACAGCGTGCGCCGCGGGTCGTGCGACTCCGTGACCGCGCGCACCGCAGCGGGCGAGGTGTTGTCGAGCACCATCAGCTCGAGCGCACTGTTGCGCGCGCCGGCCATGAGCCGCATCACCTCGGGCGCGAGGCTCGAGCCGCCCATGCCGAGCAGCACCGCGTGCGTGATCTCCTCGTCCGCGACCTGCGCGGCGACGCGGCGCAGCAAGGGCGTCTCGGCCCGCATGCTCTCCGGCAGGTCGAGCCAGCCGAGCCGGCTCGCGGCCACGCGCTGGTGCGCGGGATCCGCGCTCCATAGCGCCGCGTCCTTGCGCCACAGCCGAGCGGCGAAGGCGGAGCGCCGCCCGGCGTCCCAGGCGCCGCTCATCGTCCCTTGCCCGACATCTGCGCGCGCTTCTCCTCGAGCGTGGCGATCAGCGTGTCGTACGACTTCGCGAACGACTTCACGCCCTCCTCCTCGAGCTGCGCGATCAGCTCGTCGATCGGAACGCCCCGTTGGGGCAGGCCCCGGAACAGGGCGCGCGCGTCGTCGAGACCGCGCGTGATCGTGACCTCGAGGCGGCCGTGCTCGTTGTAGGCGGCGAGCGTCTGCGGCGGCATGGTGTTCACGGTGTCGGGCCCGATCAGCTCGTCGACGTAGATCGTGTCGGGATAGGCCGGGTTCTTGGTGCTGGTCGATGCCCACAGGGGGCGCTGCACGCGCGCGCCCTTGTCGCGCAGCTTCGCGAAGCGCGACGAGCCGAAGACCTCGCCGAAGCGCGCGTAGGCGAGCTGCGCGTTCGCGACCGCCGCCTTGCCGCGGCTCCGCTCCAGCTCCGCGCGCTCGGGAGAGCCTGCCGGCAGCGCCTGCAAGCGCTGCTCGATCGCCTTGTCCACCTTCGTGTCCACGCGCGAGACGAAGAACGAGGCCACGGAGACGATCGGATGGAGCGGCTGGTTCGCGGCCGCGCGGCGCTCGAGCCCCGCGAGGAAGGCATCCATCACCTGGCCGTAGCGCTCGAGCGAGAAGATCAGCGTCACGTTCACGCACACGCCCTCGGCCGTGAGCGTGGTGACCGCGGGCAGCCCCTCGGCCGTGGCGGGCACCTTGACCATCACGTTCGGTCGCGCGACCTCGCGATGGAGGCGCCGCGCCTCGTCGATCGTGCCGGGCGCGTCGTGGGCCCGGCCCGGGCTCACCTCGATCGAGACGCGCCCGTCGAGCCCGTCCGTGCCGTCGTAGACCGGCTTCAGCAGGTCGCACGCGCTCTGCACGTCCTCCACCGCCAGCGCCTCGAACAGCGCGGGGCCCTTGAGCCCGCGCGCGATGTGCTGCTCGATGCTCGCGTCGTAGTCCTGCCCCTTGCCGATGGCCTGCTCGAAGATCGTCGGGTTCGAGGTGACGCCCGACACGCCCTGGTCGCGCACCTGAGCGAGGAACACGCCCGAGCGCAGCTCGCGACGGTGGATGTAGTCGAGCCAGACACTCTGGCCGAGGGAGCGAAGCTGCTGGGCGCGGCTGAACATGGATCCTCCTGCACGGCGGGGTTCTCGTCGCAGTCTTCGAGCTTGTCGTCCGCGAAGATGCCCCGCCCTCGCCCCGCGCGCAAGCGGCTCCGCTCGCACCGTCAAATTGTTCCAAACTCCATTGAAGCCCGAGCGCGCCGGCGGCGGAGGACATCGAGGACCTGCTTCGTGTGGACGTCGAAGGCTGGATGGCCGAGCTGCCCACCATGCGCGCGCACTTCGAGAAGTTCGGCGACCGCTTCCCCGCTGGGCTGCGCGACGAGTTGCACGGGCTCGAGAAGCGCCTGCGCGCGACGGGAAACTGGGGCCCGGAGAGGTGGTGAGGGGCGAAGGTGCTCGATTAGGCGCGCGCGATCGGAGCGGCTGACTAGCCAGGCCGTCAGGGTTGACCTTGTGGTCGCGATCCCGGACTTGCCGTCGAGTCGGCGGGACATGGACCTTCGGTGGCCAACGCTTGCTGCGCCGCCGCGAGAATGCGTCTGCGCAACCCTACGTGGCGGCGCGAACCACCGATCTGCGCATTGTGGATGATCTGGGCCAGGTCATTACAATCCGTGGTGGCATCGATGTGGCTCAGT